>NZ_JBHWJY010000013.1:0-128462 GCF_042731135.1 Streptomyces sp. NPDC059874 | reverse complement strand
GGCACTGGAGGGATGCCGCCCGGCTCGCCGTTCGCGACGTCACTGCACGCGGAGGGCCGACCAAGAGAGGATCACGCAGCGGGCGCCACCTGGTTCCGGAACTAGCGAGCCGAAGTCGCCCGCCCTTGCGGTTGACGGCTGGATCCACCAGAACCTTCATCTCCCGTCTTGCGGGGCGGTCCGCTACGACCGATGCAACCATTGGTTCCCCTTCGACTGGGGCGGGCTGGATATGCCGCTCTCGGAAGATTCGCCGCAGTTCATCCACCAGTAGGAACCACCGGCTGCCGCCCCGGAGGTACTGCGGGTGGCGGCGGCGCGCGTGCACGCCCCGAGCGCGGCACGGCAGCCGCCACCCCGCGACCCGCACTCGTCAAGGCAGGCCCTTGGCGTCCCCTCGCGTCGAATCGCTCCACACCAGGGTGATCAAGATGTGACAGATCGTCAATATCTCGTTAGAGGTACACGTGAGGTTCCCTGATGGAGGGGTGAATTTCCGAGGGACCGCTCGTGGACCCGTCCGACGCCGACTTCTCCGCGCGGTCGACCTCGCACCAGATCCGCTTGCCCGCGCCCTCGCGCTGCCAGCCCCAGCGGTCCGCCAGGCCGTCCACCAGCTCCAGGCCGCGGCCGTTGGTGTCCTCGCCGCCCGCCTGCCGCCGCGCCGGGCAGCGGTCGCTCGCGTCCGCGACCTCGACCCGTACTCCCGGTCCCCCGAACAGCATCCGCAGCACGGCCGGACAGCCCGTGTGCACGACCGCGTTCGTGACCAGCTCGGAGATCAGCAGGATCAGCGTCTCGGCGAGCGGCTCGTCATCCCCTATGCCCGACCCCGCCAGCCGCGACCTCGCCCATCGGCGGGCCCGGCCGACCTCGGCGGGGTCCGGTCCTACCTCCAGCTGAACCTGAAGCACCTGCACCGCTCACACCATCCGAACCGGCGGACACTTCGCCTCGCGACAGGGTGGGATCACCCAGCGTGATCCCCTTGCCGAGCAGCATGGTTGACATACAGTCACCACAACAAGCGCTTCGGGCATATTCCCGCGCGATGGAGTGGGTGTGGTGCATACTGTGCGGCGCCCGCGCCGCTCAACCGCTCGCATCGTGGGAGCGTACCGGAGCAGGCCTGCGAGTCCGGGCCGTAAGCGGGTGGGCGAAGGACACAAACCGATATCAACTCTCTGTAATCGGACATGCGTCCCCCGCCGTCCCGCCCGTGCCCCACCCGTGCCTCATCCGAGCCTCACCCGTGCCGATGGTGACAGCCGGCTACCGGGTGGGGGAGGACGTGGAGGACCGCAGCAGTTCCTCCGCCAGGCCTTCCTCCGCCTCCGTCGCCGTCCGCCACTGCTCCGCCCGCACCCACGCCCGCTTCAGGTGCAGGTGCACGTCCGCCTCCCACGTGAAGCCCATCCCGCCGTGGACCTGGAGGCAGTCGCGGGCGCCCAGCACCGCCGCCTCGTCCGCGAGGAGTTTCGCGGCCGCGATCTCGCCCGGATCGGACGTGACCGCCGCCGCGTAGACCGCCGTACGGGCCACCTCCGCCCGCACCAGCATCCGCGCGCACAGGTGCTTCACCGCCTGGAACGCCCCGATCGGCTGCCCGAACTGCTCGCGCTCCCCCGCGTACCGCACCGCCAGCTCCACCGTCCGCAGCGCGCTGCCGGCCTGGAGCGCCGCCGTGAGGAGTGCCCCCTCCGGGGCGTACGAGGACACGTCCGCGTACGAGGGGACCCGGTGCAGCGGTGTCAGCGGGTCCGCCGAGCGGACGGGTGAGCCGGCGGGCAGTTCGGCGGCGCCCAGCAGCGCATCCGCCTCCCCCAGGTACGTGACCAGGCCGTCGCCCAGGTCGCAGGCGGTGACCACCGCCGTGCCCTCCGCCGCCCCCGGGACCACCCCGGCCGCCAGGTGCGTGGCCACGAGCGGCCCCGGCAGCAGCACCCGCCCGGCCTCCTCGAATACCAGGACCGCCTCCGCGAGTCCGAGGCCGACGCCCCCGGCGGATTCGGGGAGGCGCAGCGCGAAGAAGCCCGCCGCGCCCAGCTCCCGCCACAGCCCCCGGTCCACCACGACACCCGTGTCCACCGAAGCGCGCAGCGCCTCGCGCCCGTACCGTCCCTCCAACAGCTCCCGTACGCCCGCCCGCAGTTCGCGCTGGTCCTCGGTCGGCTGGAAGTCCATGCCCCTCACCGGCCCTTCGGGAGGCCGAGGATCCGCTCGGCGACGATGTTCTGCTGGATCTGCGAGGTGCCGGCCGCGATCGTGTAGGAGAGCGAGGAGAGCCGGTCCAGGGTCCACTCCTCCTCCAGGGACAGGGCCAAGGGCCCCTGCACCTCCGCCGCCACCTCGTACAGCTCCTGCCGCGCGTGCGAGTACGCCAGCTTGAACACGGAGCCGCCGATCCCGGGGACCCCGCCGGCTCGCTGCGCCTCGCTCACGTTCCACTGCGTGAGCCGCCACAGCGCGCCGAACTCCCCGTACAGCCGTCCCAGCCTGCGCCGCAGCACCGGGTCGTCCCAGCGGCCGTTCGCCTTGGCCGTGCGGGCCAGCTCGCCCAGGGTGCGGCGGCAGGCGACGACCTCGCCGACGAAGGCGGTGCCCCGCTCGAAGGACAGCGTGACCATGGTGACCCGCCAGCCGTCGTTCTCCGCGCCGACGCGATTGGCGACCGGGACGCGTACCTCGTCGAGGAACACCTCCGCGAACTCCGTCGACCCGGCGAGCGTGCGCAGCGGCCGCACCGTCACCCCCGGCGCGTCCATCGGCATGGCCAGCCAGGAGATCCCCCGGTGCTTCGGCGCCGTCGGGTCGGTCCGCACGAGCAGCTCGCACCAGTCGGCGACCTCCGCGTGCGAGGTCCAGATCTTAGACCCGGTGATCACGTAATCGTCGCCGTCGCGGACCGCCCGCGTGCGCAGCGAGGCCAGGTCGGAGCCCGCGTCCGGCTCGCTGAAGCCCTGGCACCACACCTCGTCGCCGCGCAGCACGGGCGGCAGCCAGCACGCCCGCTGTTCCGCCGTGCCCTCGGCGGCGATGGTCGGGCCGGCGTGCAGCAGCCCGACGAAGTTCGCGCCGACGTACGGGGCTCCCGCTCGCTCGGTCTCCTCCAGGAAGATCAGGTGCTGGGTCGGGGTGGCCCCGCGCCCGCCGGCGTCCACCGGCCAGTGGAGCCCCGCGTACCCGGCCTCGTACAGCCTGCGCTGCCAGCCGAGGTCGTACGCGCGCCGGCCCGGCCAGTCGTCGGGGGACGGCTTGGCGGGCAGCTCGGGCAGCACCTTGCCGAGCCATTGGCGCAGCCGCGCCCGGAAGTCCTGCTCCTCCTCCGTGTAGGTCAGGTCCACTACTCGGCCCGCTCCCGGTCCTTGTCGAGGTCGAGGTCGAGCATGCGGATGGCGTTGCCGCGCATCAGCTTGTAGATCGTCTCGTCGTCCAACCCCTTCACGTGGTCGAGCGCGACCTCCTTGGTGTGCGGGAAGGTCGAGTCCACGTGCGGGTAGTCGGTCTCGAAGGTGGCGTTGTCGCGCCCCACCACGTCGAGCGAGGCGATGCCGTGCTTGTCGCGGAAGAAGCAGCAGTACATCTGCCTGTAGTAGTACGTGGACGGGGGCTCGGGGATCAGGTCCCTGACCCCACCCCAGGCGCGGTGCTCCTGCCAGACGTCGTCCGCGCGCTCCAGGGCGTACGGGATCCAGCCCATCTGCCCTTCGCTGTACGCGAGCTTCAGCGTCGGGAACTTCACCAGTACCCCGCTGAAGAGGAAGTCCATCATCGAGGCCATCGCGTTGTTGAAGCTGAGCGAGGCCTGCACGGCGGGCGGCGCGTCGGGGGAGGCGGCGGGCATCTGGGAGCTGGAGCCGATGTGCATGTTGACCACCGTGCCGGTCTCCTGGCAGACGGCGAAGAAGGGGTCCCAGTAGCCGGAGTGGATGGACGGCAGCCCGAGGTACGTCGGGATCTCGGAGAAGGTCACGGCCCGCACCCCGCGGGCGGCGTTGCGCCGGATCTCCGCGACCGCGAGGTCGATGTCCCACAGCGGGATGATGCAGAGCGGGATCAGCCGGCCGCCGCTGTCGCCGCACCACTCCTCGACCATCCAGTCGTTGTAGGCGCGCACGCAGGCGAGCGCGACCTCCTTGTCGTGGGCCTCTGCGAAGGTCTGTCCGCAGAAGCGCGGGAAGGTCGGGAAGCACAGCGAGGCCTCCACGTGGTTGAGGTCCATGTCGGCGAGCCGCGCCTTGGGGTCCCAGCAGCCGCGCCGCATCTCCTCCCGCGTGATCCCCTCCAGCGTCATGTCGTCGCGGTCGAAGCCGACGGCGGCGATGTTGCGCTTGTACGGGAACTTCAGGTCCTCGTAGATCCACCAGTCGGTCGGCGGGCCGTCGGGGTCCATGGAGATCACGTACTTGCCGCCGGTGTACTCCAGCTCGCCGATGCCGGCGGTGAGCGCCTTGGGCCCGCGGTCGCGGTACTTCGCCGGCAGCCAGACGTCGAAGAGGTGGGCGGGTTCGATCACGTGGTCGTCGACGCTGATGATCCGCGGCAGTTCCAGTCCCATTGGCCGTCTCCCCATTCCCGTACACGCATCCCATCAATCTGATGGATCGTCAGAAACAAGCTAGCCCCGCCACCCCTGGACCGACAAGCGTCAGCGCTCTACGCTCTGCGCTTGATCTGACTATCCGTCAGCTATGGGGAGGTCTGGGATGACGGACGCGGACGCACAGACGACCACGGCCACCGCGACGGAGCTGAGCCGCTCCGCCACCCTCTGGGAGCTGATCGCCCGCCGGGCCGCGCTGACCCCGGACACCACCGTCCTCATCGAGGCCGCCGAGGACCCCGCCGACGACCGCACGCTCACCTTCGGCGAGCTCCGCGACCGCGCCGAACGCGTCGCCGCCGGCCTGTACGACATGGGCGTACGCCGCGGCACCGTCGTCGCCTGGCAGCTCCCCACCCGCATCGAGACGGTGCTGCTCTCGGTCGCCCTCGCCCGGCTCGGCGCCGTCCAGTCCCCCGTCATCCCCTTCTACCGGGACCGCGAGGTCGGCTTCGCGCTGCGCGAATCCAAGGCCGAGTTCTTCGCCGTCCCCGGCACCTGGCGGGGGTACGACCACACCGCGATGGCCGCCCGCCTCGGCGCGCGGGGCGTCTTCGAGGCGTACGCGACCCTCCCCGACGGCGACCCTTCCGTACTCCCCCCGCCGCCCGCCTCGGGCACGGACGTCCGCTGGATCTACTGGACCTCCGGTACGACCTCCGACCCCAAGGGCGTACTGCACACCGACCGCTCCTTGATCGCCGGTGGCTCCTGCCTCGCGCACGCCCTGCACCTGTCCCCGGACGACGTCGGCTCGATGGCCTTCCCCTTCGCGCACATCGCCGGCCCCGACTACACGGTCATGCTGCTGCTCTACGGCTTCCCGGCCGTCCTCTTCGAGAAGTTCGCGATGCCCGACGCCCTGGACGGCTACCGCCGTCACGGGGTCACGGTCGCCGGCGGCTCCACCGCCTTCTACTCGATGTTCCTCACCGAACAACGCAAAGCGCCCTCCACCCCCCTCATCCCCACCCTCCGCCTCCTCGCGGGCGGCGGCGCCCCCAAACCGCCGGAGATCTACCACGCCGTCGTGCGCGAGCTGGGCTGCCAACTCACCCACGGCTACGGCATGACCGAGGTCCCGATGATCACGATGGGCTCCCCGGACGACACCGCCGAAAACCTCGCCACCACCGAGGGCCGTCCCCCGGAGGGCATGTCCATCCGCATCACCACCCCGGACGGCACCTCACTCTCCCCGAACACGGACGGAGAGGTCCGCCTGCGCGGCGAAGCGGTCTGCCAGGGCTATCTGAACGGCGACCACGCCGCAGAGGTCTTCGACCAGGACGGCTACCTCATCACGGGCGACCTGGGCCATCTCACCGAAGACGGCTACCTGGTCCTCACCGGCCGCAGCAAGGACGTCATCATCCGCAAGGGCGAGAACATCTCGGCGAAGGAGATCGAGGACCTCCTCCACCAACTCCCCGCCGTCGCCGACGTGGCGGTCATCGGCCTCCCGGACCCCGTCCGCGGCGAACGCGTCTGCGCGGTGGTGGAACAACCCCCGGGCGCCGCCCCGTTGACCCTCCCCCAGCTGACGGCGTACCTCCGCGCGCAGGGCCTGTCGACCCACAAGCTCCCGGAACAACTGGAACTCCTGGACTCCCTGCCGCGCAACGAGGCCTTGCGCAAGGTGCTGAAGTACAAACTGCGCGAGCGGTACGCCTGATCGTGCGGCGGCCGGGCGGTACGGGTTCACGCGCGCGCGTGAGTCCGTACCGCCCCCCTACAACCGGCTCAGCGAGGCCGCCGCGAACAGGACGTCGCGGATGGCCTCTCGGTCGCCGTGTTGGCCCACCGCCGCCTCCTCCGGGGAGATGTGGCCGGCGGCCAGCTGGCAGAACTCCATGCCGTCCAGGGCGATCTCCGCCACCGTGTGCTCCGCCGACGGCTTCGCGCCCGGTGAGTCCAGGGCGATGTCCCAGCCGCCCCCGCCCGCGCCCTCGATCTCCAGGTGCAGCGTCCGGCCCGGGGCGCCCGCCGCGACCAGGCCGCGCGCCGGGGCCGCCAGGCCCGCGCGGCGGCGCTGCGCCAGGGCCGCGGGGAGCAGGCGTGCCGCCAGGTCGATCATGCGGTGCAGGTGCGGCCCGGACGGCGGCTCGTACGGGTAGTCCACCGCCTCCGCGATGTCCCACGCGTGCACCCAGCACTCGAAGGCCCGCTCCAGGAACGCGTCCCCGAGGGGCAGCGCGAAGGGCCCGTAGTCCACGGACAGTTCCGCCACGCCCCGGCCCGCGAAGGACACCGTGCGCACCAGCGTGTGCCCCTGGTCCCGCCA
Source organism: Streptomyces sp. NPDC059874 (assembly GCF_042731135.1). Lineage (NCBI taxonomy): Bacteria > Bacillati > Actinomycetota > Actinomycetes > Kitasatosporales > Streptomycetaceae > Streptomyces > Streptomyces sp. NPDC059874. Next base: position 121,575 of record NZ_JBHWJY010000013.1, on the reverse strand, counting down.
CGGCTCGCGGACCTGCCGCGTGGTCGGGTACGCCGACGCGTTCCAGAAGTGTTCCGTGCGTGCGGCCGGGTCGCCCGTCGGTGCGCCGGGGCCGAGCGGATCGTCCAGGCCGAGGGCGCCCGCGATCAGCCCGTCGTCCGTCATCAGGTGTCCGATCACCCCCGCCACCGTGGTCCGCCGGGTACGCCGGCGCTCCTCCTCGAACCACTTCAGCCGTACCGGGGTGTGCCATTCCGAGTCCCCGAAGTCCTGGAGCAGCGCGTCGAGCCGCGCGGTCTCGGTGTCGTACGGGCTCGCCCACACCGGCACGGGGATGCGGGCCGGCCGCTTGCCCAGGCAGTCCTCCAACACCCGTGAGCGCAGCAGCGGCTTGAGGTCGAGGTTCTCCTCCGGGTGCAGCAGCCCGACGGCGTCGCGCAGCCGCAGCGCCTCGTCCGCGCAGGGCGCGCACTCGGTGAGGTGGTCCTCGACGGCCTGCGTCTCCTCCGAGGAGCACGCGGCCAGTGCCCACGCGCCGAGCAGGGACTTCAGCACGGCGTGCGAGGGCGGCGGCTGCGGCAGGGGCTCGGGCGCGTGCCGCGGGTCCAGGTCGTCGGCGGCGCCGCGGGGTCCCGGTATCCGCGTCCCGCCGCCGGGCCGCTCGTGTCCTTCGTGTTCCTCGTACCCGTCGTCGGGCGATTCGGCGGGGCCGTTCATCGAGTCGTTCCACATTCGCTCGGGCCGTATCCGGACGGCCGGGCCGTGTCCTCCCGCGGGAGGGCATTGGCGGTCGACAGCAGTTGGAGGCCGAGCCGCAGCCGGCGGCGTGCCTCGTCCTCGCTGATCTGGAGGTCGGCGGCGGCCTGCCGGTAGTCGCGCCGCTTGAAGTAGGCGAGTTCGAGCGCGGCGCGCAGCGGTGCGGGCATGGAGGTCACGATGTAGTCCGCGCGGGCGGCGGCGTTGGCACTGCGCACCTTCTGCTCCAGTTCCTCCCGCGAACCCCGGCCCAGTTCGGCCTGGCGCAGTCTGGCCACCGCCTGCCCCTGGGTGATCCTGGCGACCCAGGACCGCATGGAGCCCTGCTTGGGGTCGTAGGCGTCCGGGTTCTCCCAGATGTAGCCGAACACCTCGCGGGTGATCCGGTCCGCCGCCTTCTCGTCGCCCAGCACCCGGTGCGCCAGGCTGTGCACGAGCGAGGCGAAGCGGTCGTACAGCTCCCCGAGCGCGGCGGCCTCGCCGCGTGCGAGACGCTGCTGCATGCGGCGGTCCCAGCGCGGTGGTACGTCCTTCGGCATAAGTGCCCCCAGCCGTGGCCTGGCCGTGTGTCGACCCGTCGAATGTAGTGGGCACGGAGCGGTTCGCGCCCGTTTTGGGAGAACCTCGCCCTGGAAGGATGCCCTCCGTGATAGAGCCGTGGCCGCGCGTGAACGGTGGTGCGGGCTGCGACACATGGGCACAGGTGTACGCGCCCCACCGCGCTCCCCGTGCGCGGGTTCGACGCCGCCACCTCCTTGACCACTTCGCTTAACGCGCAGGCCACGTAGGCCTTACGCTCCTGTCCTGTCTCGATCTGAACCCACCGCACACGTGAAGGCGGAACGCCGAATATGGACAGCGCAGAATACGAGCGCAAGATCGCCGCCCGATTCGCCACCTTCGACCAGGACGGGTCCGGCTATATCGACCGGGAGGACTTCAGCGCTGCCGCGAAGGCCGTCCTGGCCGAATTCGGTACCACCGCCCGGTCGGACAGGGGCCAGGCCGTCTTCGCGGGCGCCGAGGCGTTCTGGCAGGGGATGGCCGGCATCGCGGACGTCGACGGGGACCAGCGGGTGTCCCGCGAGGAGTTCATCACCGGGGCGGCGAAGCGGCTGCGGGACAACCCGCAACGGTTCGCGGAGATCGCGCGGCCGTTCCTGCGCGCGGTGATCGCGGTGGCGGACGAGGACGGCGGCGGCGCGACCACTGCGGCCACGGCGCGGGTCCTGCGGGTGCTCGGCACGGCGCCGGAGGTCGCCACGCAGGTGGCGACGGCGCTGGACGGGGACGGCGACGGGCGCATCACGGAGGACGAGATCCTGGCGGCCTTCGCGGGCTACTGCGGGGTGGAGGCCCCCGACGCGTAACGCCTGCGGCGCGCTCGGCCGGGTGAGGCGGTGTCCCCTGCCGGGGCTTCGTGCGCGGGGCGGTGCCGGGGGCTGCGCGGGGCCGAGGTCGCGGGGCCCTGCGGACCGGCTGCCGGGGCTCCGCCCCGGACCCCGCTCCTCAAACGCCGGAGGGGCTGATTCTGCCCGGCGGAACCGGGCAGGCCCGTCAGGGGCCATCCCCAGCAGCCCGGCCCGGGCTGATTCTGCCCGGCGGAACCGGACAGGCCCGTCAGGGGCCATCCCAGCCCCGCCGGCGTTTGAGGCGCGGGGGCTGGGGCGGAGCCCCAGCAGCCCGGCCCGCAGGGGCCGGCCGTCGCCGAACGCCCGGCCGGGGCTTACGCGAAGACCACCGTGCGGGAGCCGTTCAGCAGGACGCGGTGTTCGCTGTGCCACTTCACCGCGCGGGCGAGCGCCTGGCATTCCACGTCGCGGCCGATCGCGACCAGCTGGTCCGGGGTCACCTCGTGGCCCACGCGCTCGACCTCCTGCTCGATGATCGGCCCCTCGTCGAGGTCGGCCGTCACGTAGTGCGCGGTCGCGCCGATCAGCTTCACGCCCCGGGCGTGCGCCTGGTGGTACGGCTTCGCGCCCTTGAAGCTCGGCAGGAACGAGTGGTGGATGTTGATGATCCGGCCGCTCAGTTCCTTGCACAGGGTGTCCGAGAGGACCTGCATGTAGCGGGCGAGCACCACCAGCTGGACGTTCTCGGCGCGCACGAGTTCCAGCAGTTCGGCCTCCGCCGCCGCCTTCGTGTCCTTCGTCACCGGGATGTGCACGAACGGTACGTCGTAAGAGCCCACCAGCTCCGCGAAGTCCGTGTGGTTGGAGACCACGGCCGCGATCTCGATCGGCAGGGCCCCGATCCGCGTGCGGAACAGCAGGTCGTTCAGGCAGTGGCCGAACTTCGACACCATCAGGATGATCCGCATGCGCTCGTCGGCGCGGTGGATCTCCCAGTCCATCTTGAACGAGTCGCCGATCGCGGCGAAGCTCGCGCGCAGCTTGTCGACCGTCACCTCGGGCTCGGCCTCGAAGTGCACCCGCATGAAGAAGAGCCCGGTCTCCCGGTCTCCGAACTGCTGGCTGTCCACGATGTTGCAGCCGGTCATGAACAGGTAGCTCGACACGGCGTGCACGATGCCCTGTTTGTCGGGGCAGGACACGGTCAGAACGTACTGGGGCAGGGGCTCGGGCTGGATGCGGGCCGGTGCCTTGGCCTCGACCTCGGCCTCGACCTGGGGTTCGGTGTGCGGATCGCTCATGACCGCAGAGCCTTTCACACCGTGCGCGTGAGGATCTTCAGTATCTCCATCGATGTCGGCCGCACGTCCGGGTCGTCCCCGTCCGCCGTGGCCAGCCGTACGTGGGCCTCGCGCGCGGCGCGCACGGCCTCGGGCCAGGCGTGGTGTTCCAGGTAGGCGGAGACGGGGGCGTCGGGGCCGACCTGGTGCATGATCCGGAGCACGCGCAGCACGGCGAGGTCGACCAGGGTCGCCTCCTGCGAGTCGCGGAAGATCGTGCCGACGTACTTCTCCGCGGACCAGCTGTCGAGCCAGGTGTCCTCGACGAGCCGGTACACGGCGTCGGTGACGTCCCCGTACCCGTCTTCGCCGGCCAGCCAGGTGTCCTCGTGGAAGGCCGGATCGGAAAGCATGTGAAGCGCCGAGCGCACGTTGCAGCGCCAGCGCCACCACGGCATGTCGTTGAGGGGCATGCCGCCCATGGTGGAGGAGCGGCCGCCTCGGCGGGAAGAGTTCTTCGGACCTTGGGCGAATGTCACGCTTTCGATCGTACGTTCCCGTTGGGTGCGATCTTGAAGCGCCCATGGGGGACGACACCCCTGTAATTCACCTCGGCGTCACCCGATGTTGTGTCCATCTCACTCCTCAGTTACCCCCGGGGCGGAATGGTGCATGGACATGACCATTTCGCAACGCGCTGCATCCTTCACCCGCACCGTTGTGGCCACGGCGATGGGTGCGTGTCTCATCGCCGGATGCGGGGCGCTCCCCGGGGGCTCGGGGGGCTCCGGGGACACCATCACCGTCATGACCTTCGCACCGGAGGACACCAAGGCGACCAACATGCCCGGAATGACCGGCATGGCCAAGGCGTACGAGCGCTGGGTCAACGCCAAGGGGGGCATCAACGGCCGCAAGCTCCGCGTCCTGACCTGCAACGAGAAGAACACGGCCAACGGCGCCGCCGACTGCGCCCGCAAGGCCGTCCGGGAGAAGGCCGTCGCCGTCGTCGGCTCCTACAGCCAGCACGGACGCGCCTTCATGGCCCCGCTGGAGGTGGAGGGCATCCCCTTCATCGGCGGATACGGAATCTCCTCCGAGGAGTTCCAGTCCACCCTCTCCTACCCCGTCAACGGCGGCCAGCCCGTCCTCATCGCCGGCGCCGGACACCAGCTCGGCCGCGCCTGCGAGAAGGTCGCCCTCGTCCGCCCCGACACCCTCGTCGGCGACACCCTGCCGGTGCTGCTCAACGCCGGGCTGCGGGCCAACCGGATGGCCGACGCCTCCGACATCCGGGCCGCGGAGGATTCGGCCGACTTCGTGCCGCAGGCACGCGAGGCCCTCGCGCACACCACCGGAGGCGGTGGGGCCAAGGACAAGGACAAGGACAAGAACAACGGTTGCGTGACCGCGGTGCTCGGAGAGCGCACCGAGACCTTCTTCGACGCCTTCCGCCGTACCGACCCCCAGCGCAAGAAGCCGCAGATCTCCTCGGTCCTGGGCAGCGTCAGCCAGTCCCTGGTCGACCGTACCGGCGGCAAGGAGAGCCCCTTCGAGGGCGCGTACATCACCAGCTGGTACCCGGTGGCCGCCGATCCCCTCTGGGACCCGATGCGGAAGGTGATCGCCGACTACGCCTTCGGCGACGACACCGTCGAGGCCGAGGACAGCGGGGCGCAGACCACCTGGATCGCGTACACCGTTCTCAGCGAGATCATCAAGGGCTTCAAGGAGGACGACTCCATCAACGCCCGCAAGGTCGCCCGCGCGCTGAACCAGGCGCAGGGCGTCAAGACCGGCGGCCTCACCCCCGACCTGAGCTGGCGCTACGAGGACATGCGCGCCGTCTCCGGCTTCCCCCGCATCGTCAACGGCCGGGTCACCTTCCAGATCGTCCAGTCCGGCCGCCTCGTGGCACAGCCGGGCGAGCAGACCCTGGACATGACCTCGACCCTGGAACAGGCTCCCCGCGCGGCGTAGCGGGGCGGTTGTCGAGCACAGCGAGGTGCAGTTGATCACGTCGCCCCGCCTACGGTGCTGGCGTAGAACACGGTAGTCATTGAGGCGGGCGATGCCGTGTTCGGCCCGTGCCCGCCTCTTGGCGAACAGCTTCATTGCCGGGCCTGGCGTCGCCGACCGCGATGACGCACCCGTCGCCGGTGCGGAAGGCGAACCGGACGTTGACGCTTCAGCGGTAGCTCTTGAAGTACTCGGTCGCCGTCGTCCTCAACGGAAATGAGCGTGCCGTCCACGGCCCACAGGTCGAGCGGCCAGTGCGGCCGCCTAGATCGGGGCGGGGAAGTCGTCGCGGCTGCTGTTGAGGTTGGAGACGTCCTGGACGGTCACCTTGAGCCGTTTGACGCCTGCCGGACGTCTGCATATCCGGGAATCACGGCTGTCATGAATCTCATTCTGCTTCACTTGTCATAGCTGAAACTCATCACGCACCGTGTTGTAGGTCAGCTCATGCGTGACGGGAGGTGACGGCGATACAGGCTGCCCAAGCGCGGAAGTTCCGGGGGAAGAACAAGGCCCCGAAGTGGACCAAACCCGACGAGGGCATGGTGTCGGTGATGGTGCTACCGCTGGCCGTAACCGACCCCGTCGACCTCGCCCGGCTGGAAAAGCTGTTCGGCGCGATGTGGTCGATCAAGCGGGCCATCCAGCGGGACGCCCGCGCCATGGTCGATGCCTACTGGGCCGCGTACAACGAGCGGGAAGAGCAGGGGGCGAAGGCCGTGCGGCAGCGGCTCGGCATCTCCCGTGAAGCGTTGGAGCGCTGTGCCTACAAGCACCTCGAAGACTCGGGGCATTTGAAACACCACGTCTCCAAGGCCTTGGCCATGCACATGGCCGACGAGGTGTGGAACGGCGTGCAGCGGCACCTGTTCCCCGACGCGACCGGGCGCCGGTCCGGCCGGCCGAAAGTCGGCAACTGGCATGATTTCACCCGTATTCCGGGCCGCGCACGCTCCCACATCACCGCCAACAAGTGGGAGACCTTCCGCCTGGTCGGCACCCTGACCGGCCACGCCATGGCCTACACCGACAGCGGTCGGCACGCGCTTATGCAGCCCCGGCGGATGCCGAAGCCGACCGTTCCCGAGGGCCGCGTGCCGACGGGAAAGGTGATGGCCTCGGGCAAGCCCGGCATGCGCAGGGCGAACTGGTGGGACCACACCGGCCCCCTCGCTGTCGTATTCGCGGGTGGTCCCGAGGGCGGCCGGGGTGACCTCGTTCTCCCGGTGCGTATCCCGCAGCAGCCGGGCCAGTGGGCGCGGGTGCAGCACTTCCTGTCGAACCCGCTGGCCTGGCACAAGGTGGACCTTGTGCGCCGCCGGAAGGCGTCCGCGGCGGGTGGCTGGGTGTATGAGGCGCACCTGATGGTGCTCGGCCCCGGCTACGCCGCACCCTCGGTGCGGGCCATGCGCGACCGTGCCCTCCAGCTCGGCCGTGTCGGCGGAGTGGACGGCAATGTCTCCAACCTTTCCGTCGTCTCCTTCCCCGCCGACCTCACCAGCGGCAAGCCCGTCTCCACCGAGGTCACGCTCAGAGCAGAGGCTGTTGGAAACGCAGGAGAAGAAGCGGCAGGGCCGTTCGCGGGCGTTGGAACGCTCCCGCCGGGCGACGAACACCGCCCAGTACGGACTGTCGAAGAAGCAGGCCAAGCGCGCCGCCAGGCGGGAAGCCAAGGGCCTCACACCCAAGACCGTGACGGTGCCCGGCGGTGCCCGCGCCACCCGGTCCGATGGCGTCCCGAAGCAGGCGTTCCGACGCGACCGTCTCTCCGCCAACTACCGAGAGCAGCGCGCCCGCCAAACCGAACACGCCGCCTCGGTCGCCGAGCACCGCCGCCACCGCGCCCGCTCGGTGGCCCGCGAGATCATCGCCACCCACGGCCCCGTGCTCGTGGTTGAGGACTGCGACGTCCGCACCTGGTACCGCCTGTGGGGCAAGCGCCTGTCCCAGACCACGCCCGGCACGCTGATCTCCGCCCTCAGGGTGGAATGCAACGCGGCGGGAGGCCGGCTGGTCCGGGCCTCCACCTGGTCGACAGCCCTGTCACAGCACTGCCTCTGTGGTGAGCGCGTCTCCAAGACGCTGCGGGACCGTGAACACAAGTGCATCGCCTGCGGCCTGGTCGGCAAGCGCGATCTCGTGACCGCCGCCCTCGCCGCGTTCGTCCGCTTCACCGACGTGGACGACCCCAAGACCGCGTACCTGGACACCACCGCATCCCAGAACGCCCAGATCACCTATGCCCAAGCGCTGGAAGAAGCGCTGCGGGAGTCAACCACACCGAGCCCGAAACCGCCCCGGCGGCCGGGACGCGTGGCAGTCCCACGACAACGCCGTGAGACCTCTGCTCCCCGAACCGCCGGACAACGGAACCCAGCAACCCCGGATGAGACACGCCCCACGCGTGACCACGCCGGAAAGCCCGGTCACCGCCCCGGCCGCAGTCCGCAACTCACCCTTTGGTGACTTACGGATCAAGTCTTAGAGCTGGGACTTGTCGCGCTTGGTGAGTCCGTACTTGGCCGCGATCGCGTTCCACAGGGTCGCGGCCTGCTCCTTGGCCTTCGTCGCTTCGCCGCTCGACTTGTTGCCGTCGGCGGCGTTGGACGAGTTCTTGGCCTTGCCGTCCTTGCACTTGTCGTCGTCGACGTCGTCCGCCCACGCCGCGTAGCTGTTGTCGGCGTCCGCGGAGGACTGCCAGGCCTTGGTGAGGGCGGCGGTCAGGCGGGCGTGGTCCGGGAGCTGATCCACCTTCAACTCCTGCAGACGGGTGATCAGTTCCTCGCGCTGGCGGGCCGCGTCACGCAGGTCGGAGGCGGCCTGGTCGAGGTTCTTGCAGCCCTTGATGTCCTCCACGGCCTTGATCACCGAGGCCCGGCTGTCGTTGCTGTCCGCGAGGAGCTTGTCCAGCTGGACGGCCTGGGGGCGGCCCGCGTCGACGGGAGCCTCGCCGGGTGCCGCGGAGCCTCCGGCGGCGGTGGACGCCGGGGCCACCGCGCCGGGGTCGTTGTTCTGCGGCTTGCCGCCGCCGAGCAGCGAGCCGACGCCGAGGCCGACCACGACCAGGCCGATGACCACGGCGGCGATGATCCCGGGCGACACCTTGCGGCCCGCCTCCGGCGGGGGCGGCGGGGCGTACTGCGGCTGCGGCTGCGGCTGGTACTGCTGCTGGTACTGCTGCTGCATGTGCGGCGGTACGGGGCCCTGCGCGTGCGGCGGATACGGGCGCTGCGGCGGCCGGCGCAGCACCGGCTCCTGGATCGGCGGCAGCTGCTGCGTGTGCCCGGCCTCCTCGCCGCGGAACAGCCCGTCGAACCCGTCGGCGGCGGACACCGGGGCGGCCGGTACGGGCGCGATGTACTGCGTCGCGGCCTCGTCGTGCGCGGGGGCCGCCGGTACGGGCGCGATGTACTGCGTCGCGGCCTCGTCGTGCGCGGGGGCCGCGGGCACCGGCGGGATGTACTGGGTGACGGCCTCCGGCAGCGGCGGGTAGCCGTAGCCGTGCGGATCGCCCGGCCCCTCGTACCCGGGACCGACCACGTGCCCGGGACCGGCCTGCGGTTCGGGATAGGCCTGCGGGTAGCCGTAAGCGGGCCCGCCCGGCTCCTGGGCCGGGTACGCCGGATGTCCGGACGCCGGGTCCGGACCCCACGGGGCACCCGGCTGGGGGGCGCCCCCTTGTCCGTTCTGCGTCACCGGGACTCCTTCTCCGACTCACCCGACCTACGGAACCGTCGGCCCACGCTACCGGGTCACCCCTCATCCCGGGCAGCCCCATCCGGCCACGCCTCCCCGACGGGACCGGCCGGGGGAGGGAAGTCATCCGGCACGGTCGAAGCGGGAGGCCGTCCGGTCCGTTCCCCGTGCGGTGCGCGGCCTGCGCAGGCGGGGCCGGCGACGGCCACCAACGGAACGGTGTGGACGACCCTGGCTCCGCTTCCCGCGGCCCGGGACTTCCTGGGGGCGGCGACCGCCCCCTGTCCGCCGGGCCAGACCGGCACCTGCGTCTACGCCGGCGGTGCCGCGGGCCCATGAGCGGGAGCTCGCGGTAGCCGCCCCTGTCAGTACACGTGCCCCACATGAGCGAGGGCCTGCTTGAGCAGCACCCCGTGCCCTCCCGGCATCTCGCTCTGCAAGGCCTGGGAGCCGGCCTCCTGCGGGCTGAACCAGACCAGGTCCAGCGCATCCTGCCGGGGCCGGCAGTCACCGGCCACCGGCACGATGTAAGCGAGGGACACCGCGTGCTGGCGCGGGTCGTGGTACTGGGTGATTCCCGCCGTGGGGAAGTACTCGGCAACCGTGAAGGGCTGGAGGGAGGCGGGAACGCGAGGCAGGGCCACCGGGCCGAGGTCCTTCTCCAGGTTGCGCAGCAGCGCGTCCCGCACCCGCTCGTAGTGCAGGACGCGCCCGGACACCAGGGTCCGGCTGACCGTTCCGTCCGGACCGATGCGCAGCAGCAGCCCGATGTCAGTGACTTCGCCGCTGTCGTCCACGCGGACGGGTACGGCCTCGACGTACAGGATCGGCATCCGGGCCCTGGCTGTTTCCAGCTCGTCTGAGGACAACCAGCCGGACGCGGTTTCGGTCATGTCGGACATTGCTTGATCATACTTTCCAAGGGCGGCCGCCCACAGGATCACGGCCGCTCGGATACGCGTGGTCCGTACATCCGGTGGGCGACAGGCACTAGGCGACCCGCGCCGCCGACTCCAGCCGCGCCGTGAATTCCCGGACCGCCGCCTCCTCCCGGTAGGGATCCAGCCGCGTCCGGAAGTCCTCCAGGTATTCCGCGCCCCGGTTCGAGCGGAGCCCCGACAGCAGCTCCGCCGCCTGCGCGGCCGTCTGGCAGGCCTGCTCCACCTCCCGCTGCTGTACCCGCGCCGAAGCCAGCAGCAGCAACCCGATGGCCCGGCGCCGCGCCTTGGTCGCGGGCAGGCCGCGCAGCGCCTCCTCGGCCCGTTTGGCCGCCGCGTCCCCCTGGCCCAGGTCCCGGTGGCAGTGCGCCAGCTCGTCGGCGAGGTAGGCCTGGTCGAAGTGGCCGATCCACACCGGGTCGTCGCCCGACTCCGGCTCGGCCCGCTCCAGCGCGGTCACCGCCCGCGAGGACAGCACCGCCGTCGCCCGGGAGTCCCCCAGCAGCGCGTGCCCGCGCGCCTCGGCGGCGTAGAACATGGCCTCCACCCGCGGGGTGACCTGCCCTCGGGTGCCCTCCTGGGCGGCCCGCGCGAGCTGCGCGATCTCCCTCGGGTTGCCGAGCTCGGCGGCGAGGTGGCTCATGGACGCCGCGAGCACGTAGCCCCCGTACGCGCGGTCGCCGGCCGCCTGGGCGAGCCGGAGCGCCTGGATGTAGTAGCGCTGCGCGAGCCCCGGCTGGCCGGTGTCGACCGCCATGTAGCCCGCGAGCTCGGTCAGCCGGGCCACCGCCGCGAACAGTGCCCGTCCCACCGGCTCCCGGTAGGAACCTCCGATCAGCCCGGACACCACGGAGTTCAGGTAGTGCACCACCACGGGCCGCACGTGCCCGCTGCCGAAGCGGTGGTCGAGGTCCTTGAGGGCTTCGGTGGTGGCGCGTACGGCCTCGACGTCGGACATCCCGACGCGCGAGCCGCCGCTGCGGGCCACTTGCGTATCGGCCCCGGTGATCAGCCAGTCGCGGCTGGGCTCGACCAGCGCGGAGGCGGCCACGCCGGCGCCGGCCAGGAAGTCGCGGCGGCCTACGTCGCTGCGCCACAGTTCGCAGACCTGCTCGATGGCGCCGATGACGGTCGGGGAGAACTGCAGGCCGACGCCCGAGGCCAGGTTCTTGCCGTTGGCCATGCCGATCTCGTCGATGGTGACGGTCCGGCCGAGTTTGCGCCCGATCGCCTCGGCGATGATCCCCGGAGCCCGGCCCCGCGGCTGCTGGCCGCGCAGCCAGCGGGCCACGGAGGTCTTGTCGTAGCGGAGGTCGAGGCCGTGTTCGGCCCCGCACATGTTGACGCGCCGGGCGAGCCCGGCGTTGGAGCACCCGGCTTCCTGGATGAGCGCCTGCAGCCGTTCGTTCGGCTGGCGGGCGACGAGAGGCCTGGCTGCCATGAAAACCCCCTGAGGCCGCGGGTGATCGTTGGAATGATCACTTCCCGCCTGATGTGCGGAGAATCTTCCGCTCTGCGTCGTGTCGCTACCCAACTCCGGCGCCCCGGGCTCCTACGCGCCCCCACGCGTGCATCGATGCGCCCCGTATGCAGGATCGATGCTCCGCCCACCGGCCGGTTTACGCCCGTAACCCCGGGTGACCCGGGTAGTTGTGATGGGCGTGGAAGAGACCATCGGAGTCACGGAGACCGCACCCATCCCCAAGCAGCGCGGCGAGCAGCTGTTGGACCATGCCGTGCGGTACGCGGAAGAACGGCACTGGGATGTCTTCGCCGGCACCTGGCTGGAGCCCGGGGACGGTCGGGAGCTGTGCTCCTGCGGCGCCGCGGACTGCGGGGCGCCCGGCGCGCACCCCGCGGTGAAGGACTGGGCGGCGCAGGCCACCGGCAGCGCGGTGCAGGTCCGGCGGATCTGGGCGAGGCACCCGGAGGCCTCGATCCTGATGCCGACGGGCCGTACCTTCGACGCGCTGGACGTGCCCGACTCGGCCGGCTTCCTGGCGCTGGCGCGGCTGGAGCGGATGCAGCGCACCATCGGGCCGGTCACCCTGACGCCCGACCACCGGATGCTGTTCTTCGTACTGCCGGGAGCCGGGGCGAAGGTCGCCGACCTGGTGCGCAAGTCGGGTTGGTCGCCGTCCGGGTTGGACCTGGTCGCGCGGGGCGAGGGCGAGTACGTGGCCGCGCCGCCCACCCGCTTCGGCGGCCGGGGCTCGGTCCAGTGGGCGCGGCGGCCCACGCCGGCGAACCGGTGGCTGCCGGACACGGAGGAGTTGATCGACGCGTTGGCGTACGCGTGTGGCAGCGAGGCGGCGGCGGAACGCAAGCGCCGCCAGGGATGACGGTCGACGGGCGGCCGCCCGTCGTTGCGCGTTTCCCCCGGGAACTCATGACATAAGTAACTGCTCAAGCCTCTCCCCCTCCTCCTATCGTGAGGAAAGAACGACCAGTACGACCAGTACGACCAAACGGGGACGTGGAGAGAGGCAGGCGCACATGCCGGACCAGGCAGATGCGACGGGTGTGACGTACGGGACGGATGGCGCGCGATCCGCGCCGTCCGCCGTGCGGGTGGAAGGTCTGTGGAAGCGGTTCGGGGACCAGGTGGCCGTCGCCGGCGTCGACTTGGAGCTGCCGGCGGGCAAGTTCATCGGGCTCGTCGGCCCCAACGGCGCGGGCAAGACGACGACGCTGTCGATGGTGACGGGGCTGCTGCGCCCGGACATGGGGCGGGTCTTCGTCGCCGGCCGCGACGTGTGGGCGGACCCGGCCGAGGTGAAGTCGCGGATCGGCGTGCTGCCGGAGGGGCTGCGGCTCTTCGAGCGGCTGTCGGGGCGCGAACTGCTCGGCTACATGGGCCGCTTGCGCGGGCTGCCGGGTGAGGAGACCGACAAGCGGGCGACGCAGTTGCTGGAGGTGCTCGACCTCGCGGGCTCGCAGCACAAGCTGGTCGTGGACTACTCGACGGGCATGCGGAAGAAGATCGGGCTGGCGGCCGCGCTGCTGCACAACCCCGAGGTGCTGTTCCTGGACGAGCCGTTCGAGGGTGTCGACCCGGTGTCCGCGCAGACCATCCGCGGGGTGCTGGAACGTTACACCTCCTCCGGCGCCACGGTCGTCTTCTCCTCCCACGTGATGGAGCTCGTCGAGTCGCTGTGCGACTGGGTGGCCGTGATGGCCGCCGGCCGGATCCGCGCCGCGGGCCCGCTGGCCGACGTACGGGGCTCCGCGCCCTCCCTCCAGGCCGCCTTCCTCGAACTGGTCGGCGCGCACGGGCGCGACGCGGCCGGGGACGCGCTGGAGTGGCTCGGCGGCGGCTCGGGGACGGCCGCGCGATGACCGCCGGCTCCGCACGCGCCACCGCTGCCGCTTCCGACGCCTCCGCTCCCTCCGCCACTCCCGCGCCTTCCGCGCCTCCCGCCGGTCCTGCCACTCCTTCCGTTTCGGTCCCGCTGACCCCGATCTTCGTCCGGCTCAAGCTGTCGCTGCTGCGCAACGGGCTGAAGGGCAACTCCAAGCGCAAGGCCGCCTGGTTCGGCTCCCTGGCCTTCACGCTCGTCGTCGGCTTCTTCGTCACCCTCGGCCTGGCCCTGCTGCGCGGCCACGCCCACGCCGGGACGGTCGTCGTCCTGCTGGCGGCGATCCTGGCGCTCGCGTGGACCTTCATGCCGCTGTTCTTCCCGACCGGCGACGAGACCCTCGACCCGAGCCGGCTGGTCATGCTGCCGCTGCGCCCGCGTCCGCTCGTACGGGCCCTGCTCGCGTCCTCGCTGGTCGGCATCGGGCCGCTGTTCACGCTGTGCCTGGCCGTCGGCTCGGTGGTGGCGGTCGCACACGGCGGCGCGGGCATCGCGGCCGCGGTGGTGGCGGTCCCCCTCCTGATCCTCGGCTGCGTGACGCTGGCCCGCGCGGTGGCCACGGCGAACGTACGGCTGCTGACCAGCCGCAAGGGCCGCGACCTGGCGCTGCTGAGCGGCCTGCTGATCGCGGTGGGCGCGCAGACGGCCAACTTCGCCAGTCAGCGCCTGTTCCAGGCGGGCGGCCTCAGCCAGTTGGAGCCCGTGGAAGCGGTCGTACGGTGGCTGCCTCCCGCGACGGCCGTCGGCATGGTGGACTCCGCGAGCCAGGGCTCGTACGGCATCGCGGCGGCCCAACTGGCCCTGACGCTGGCGGCTCTGGCCGGGCTGCTCTGGTTCTGGGAGCGCAGCCTGACCAAGCTGATGGTCACCCCGGACGGCTCGACCATCGCGGCCGCCAAGCCGGAGAAGGACCGCGGCACGGGCGAGGGGTTCTGGTCCCTCCTCCCGGGCGGGCGCACCGGCGCGGCCATGCAGCGCACCCTGCGCTACGCCGTACGCGACCCGAAGACGAAGTCCGCTTTCGTGACCGCGCTGGCGATCGGCGCGATCGTGCCCGTCTTCAACGCCCTCCAGGGCACCGGCTCCGTCTACCTCGCCTGCTTCGGCGCGGGCATGCTGGGCGTCCAGATGTACAACCAGTTCGGGCAGGACACCTCCGCCTTCTGGATGGTCGCGCAGACCATCTCGACCCCGCGCGACGCGTACGTGGAGCTGCGCGCCCGGGCCGGCACACTGGCCCTGGTCACCGTCCCGTACACGATCGCCGTCACGGCGATCACGGCCGCCCTGGTCGGCGACTGGAACGCGTTCCCGGCCGCCTTGGGGCTGGCGCTGGCCCTGCTGGGCTCGATGCTGTGCACCGGCGCACTGGCCTCGGCTCGCTACCCGTACTCGATCCCGACGGACGGCGCCTTCAAGAACGTCGCCCCGGGGCAGGCGGGACTCGCCTGGAGCGGCATCTTCGGCGGACTGATCGCCTCGGCGCTGGTCTGCTCCCCGGTGATCGCCGGGACGATCTGGTTCAAGGTGACGGACCAGCAGACCCTCGGCTGGCTCCTGCTCCCGGCGGGAGTGGCCTGGGGCGCCCTGGCCACCTGGGCGGGTCTGCGGCTGGCGGCGCCGACGGTGGCGCGGAAGCTGCCGGAGATCCTGCTGGCGGTCAGCAAGGGCTGAGCCGGCTCCCGCTCGCGCGGGACGAAGTGAAGGGCCGGTCTTCGCTCCCCCGGGGGAGCGGAGACCGGCCCTTCACCGTTCGTCTCGGTGTTCCGGACGGAGGGGTCAGACCGTCGGCAGCGCGTTGGTGAAGGCGGCCGGCACGGAGACCACGTCATCGAAGCTGCGCTTGCCGGCGCCGAACTCGTCGGCCGTCATCGCCCGCTTCTTGCCGGCCACGACCTCCCAGACGGTGTTGCTGCCCGGGGAGAGGAGCATCGTGTGGTCGGCCGGAGCCGTCTTGGCCTTGGCAGCGGTCAGCCACTCACCCGGGACGCTCTCCAGCGGACGCTTGTCGTAGCCGAGGCCCGTGAAGTCCGCGTACGTCAGGGAGACGGCCGTGCCGCCGGCCATCACGAACACCGTGGGGTCCTGGCCCGAGGCGTCCTTGACGATCGTGCCGTTCTCGATCTGCTGCGAGACCGCGGAGGCCAGCCAGCTGCCGGGGACACCCATCAGCGAGCGCTGGTCGTAGCCGTTCGCCGTCCACTCGGCGGCCGAGATGTGCAGCGCGGTGCCGTTGACCATCACGTAGCGGTTGTTGTCGGCGCCCGTCTGGTTCATCACCACGCGGCCGTTCGACACGGTGCGCTGGGCGGCGCCCTGCAGCCAGGCGGTCGGAACGCCCATGTCCGGGCGGATGTTGTAGCCGGCGGCCGTCCAGTCCGCCGCACCGATCTGCAGGGCCGCGCCGTCGACGACCACGTAGCGGGCGTTGCCGCCGGCCTGGTCGTGGACCACGGTGCCGGCGGGCGGCGCGCTCGGCAGGCCGTTGAAGGCCGCGTTGTCGATCAGGACGATCTTGCTCAGGTCGTAGTGGTCCGGGGCGACGTCGGAGGCGGCGACCGGGATGCCCGCACCGCTGATCATCACCTTGACCTCGGGGCCGTTCGGCGACTTCACGAGCGTGCCGGCGGGCAGCGAGGAGGGGTTCGGGTAGGAGGGGGCGGTCGGGTACGGGTCCGCGTGGTCGGCGCCGAGACCGGCGGCGGCGCCGCAGGAGGGCCAGGCGCCCTGGCCCTGACCGGCCAGGATCTTCTCGCCCGTCAGGATCTGCTGCTGCTTGGTGGCCTGGTGGGGGTAGGTGGCGTACTGGGTGCCGCCGAAGGCGCGCCAGGTGGACATCGATATCTGCAGGCCGCCGTAGTAGCCGTTGCCCGTGTTGATCTGCCAGTTGCCGCTGGCCTCGCACTGGGCGACCTTGTCCCAGGTCGAGACGGACGCGGCCGAGGCGGTGGTGCCGGTGGCGAGCGGGGCGGCGAGGGCGATCAGGGCGGTGGCGGTGATCGCGAGGGCGGACTTCTTGCGGGCTGCGGAGCTCATGTCGGTGTCCTCGGGGCGTGGTCTGGAAGGCGGCGGGTGCGCGGGGCACGGGGTGAGGCGGGCCCGAGCCGCCCGGCCGGTGGTGGCCGGGCGGCTCAAGGGGTGGCGCTTCGGGGTGGTGGAGCCGTGGTGCTTCGAGCGGTGGTGCTTCCGGCGGTGGTGCCCTCCGGAGGGGTGCTTCCGGAGGGGTGCTTCCGGAGGGGGATCAGACCGTCGGCAGCGAGTCCGTGAAGGCGGTCGGGACGGAGACCACGTCGTAGAAGCTGCGCTTGCCCTCGCCGAACTCGTCGGCCGTCATCGCCCGCTTCTTGCCGGCCAGGACCTCCCAGACGGTGTTGTTGGCCGGGGAGAGGAGCATCGTGTGGTCGGCCGGGGCGGTCTTGGCCCTGGCGCCGGTCAGCCACTCACCCGGGACCCCGTTCAGGGGGCGCTGGTCGTAGCCGAGGCCGGTGAAGTCGGCGTACGTCAGGGGCACTGCCTTGCCGCCGGCCATCACGAACACCGAGGCGTCCTGGCCCGAGGCGTCCTTGACGATGGAACCGTCCGTGATCTGCTTCGACACGGCGGAGGCGAGCCAGGTCCCGGGGACACCCATCAGGGCGCGCTGGTCGTAACCGTTCGCCGTCCACTCGGCGGCCGAGATGTGCAGCGCGGCGCCGTTCACCATCACGTAGCGGTTGTTGTCGGCACCCGACTGGTTCATGATCACGGTGCCGTTGGCCGGGGCCTTGGTGATGGCGCTCTTCAGCCACTCACCGGGGACGCCCATGAGGGTCTGCTCGTTGTAGCCGTTGGCGGTCCACTCCTCGGCCGAGATGTGGAGGGCCGCGCCCTCGACGATGGCGTAGCGGCCCGCGTCCTTGCCGGTCTGGTCCATGACCACGATGCCGGTGGTCAGGTTGCGCTGCTTGGCGTTCTGCAGCCAGGCGGTCGGAACGCCCATGTCCGGGCGGACGTTGTAGCCGGCGGCCGTCCAGTCCGCCGCGCCGATCTGCAGGGCGGCGCCGTCGACGATCACGTAGCGGGCGTTGCCGCCGGCCTGGTCGTGGACCACGGTGCCGGCGGGCGGCGCGCTGGCCAGGGAGCGGAAGGCCGAGTCGTCCACGAGGACGATCTTGCTCAGGTCGTAGCCGTCCGGAGCGACGTCGGAGGCCGCGACCGGGATGCCCGCACCGCTGATCATCACCTTGACCTCAGGGCCGTTCGGCGACTTCACGAGCGTGCCGGCGGGCAGGGAGGACGGGTTCGGGTAGGAGGGGGCGTTGGAGCCGGCGGGCGAGATGTAGCCGCTGATCCGCTGGCCCCAGGGGGACTGGCCCACACGCCAGTTGGTGGTGGTGGCGGTGCTGACGTGGCCGGGGTAGCCGCCCTGGTTTCCACCGGTGATGGTCACGTTGTCACCGGATACGCCGGTCACGATGGCCACGTGGTCGTCGCTGTAGCTGCCGCCGTAGTTGTAGACCACCGCGTCTCCGACGTGCGGGGTGCTGGAGAGGGTGCCGTTCTTCTCGCCGTAGGTGTAGAAGGAGAGCGCCATGTCGTTCAGCGTCCCCAGGTTCTTGACCCCGTTGCGGGCCCAGACCCAGCCGGCGAAGTCGGCGCACCAGGCGTGCGTCCGCTGGCCGTTGCTGCAGCTGCTGCTCTGGTTGACGCCGCCGACGTAACCGCCGTGGGCACACGCCCCGTTGCCGTTCTCGGCGCGGGCCGTCGCCGCGATGCTCTCGCCGAGGGTCGCGGCGGAGGCCGGGGCGGCGGTGACCATCGTGAAGGCGGTCGCGGCCAGGGCCGAGGAGGAGGCGATGCGGATGGCGATGGTCTTGAAGCGGGACATGACGAAGCTCCTGTGGGCGTGACGGGAAGTCTGGTGGGTGCTGCGGACTACCGCAGGTGGGCCTGACGCAGGCCGGAAGAGGTCGAGCGCGCCGTGGCGGCGGGGGACGGCTGCCCTGCAGGAGCAGCTGTCAGGCCGGCGGACGGGGGGCCCGGGGTGGTGCGGGAAGTTCGGGGTGGTGCTCTGAAGTTCGGGGTGGTGCTCTGAAGTTCGGGGTGGTGCTCTGAAGTTCGGGGTGGTGCGTGTCGGCGTCGGCCTCGGCTCGGCGTGGCCCGGGCCGGCTACTCCCAGGCGGTGGTGTTCTTGCCGGTGGGGGCGGTCTCCCATGCGGTGGTGGCGGTGACGCGGGTCTCGTCGGCGGTGACCTGACCCACGAGGGCGGGGGTGAGGGCGGCGAGGGCGAGGGAGGTGACCGCGG
The DNA here is from genome assembly GCF_042731135.1 of Streptomyces sp. NPDC059874. Lineage (NCBI taxonomy): Bacteria > Bacillati > Actinomycetota > Actinomycetes > Kitasatosporales > Streptomycetaceae > Streptomyces > Streptomyces sp. NPDC059874. Next base: position 102,911 of record NZ_JBHWJY010000013.1, on the reverse strand, counting down.
CGGCCTTGGCGAGACGGTTGCGCAGCATGGGAGTGGTCCTTTACGTGAGCTGTGACGACTGGGTCTGTGTCCGGTCTCGCGTCCCGCGGTGACGCTTCGTCCGGTGTTGCCTGCCGGGTTCCTGTGTTGCTCCCTGCTGGCGATCACTAGCTTCGTCGCAGCTCAAGTGGGTTGGAAGGGCTTTCAGGTGGACGGAATCGGCCCTGTCCCAATCCGTCCAGCGAGGCCGGAAGAGGACAGCAGGAGTTGCTCGTAGTACGGCGCGACGAGGGGGGCGCCGACCCGGGTGACCGTCCAGCCGCGCAGGGCCGGCAGTTCCTCGACCGCACGCCCGCACAGGGCCTCCGCGGCCCGCTCGGCCGCCTCCAGGCTCTCCGCGAGGACGTACGCACCCACGACCGGGTCCGGGAGCGCGTGCGGGTGCGCCGACACGTGGTCCACCGGGTTGTGCGCATCCGATTCGGCGAGAGCGAGCAGCAACCGCGCCGCATTCGGCGGAAGTTGATCGCCGACAAAGGGAGCCCTGAGGCCGACGTGAATGAGATACATGGGCTCAACTCTGGCGCCTGGAAGCCTCGGAGTGGGGCAACCATTCAGGACACTTCGGGCCTTGGCCGGAAGCGTCCACATGCTGGTCACACCCGCTCCCACATGGGATGATGCCCGGGACCTTGATCAACAAGGCTCACACCGGGGGGAACCGCTGTGCTAGCCACTCTTGGCCTGGACACGACCGCAGAAGCGGTCTACCGCGCCATGCTCGCCAACCCGCGCGACGGGGTGAAGGCCCTCGCCGAGCGCCTGGGCACGCCCGAAGCCGACGTCAGACGCAGCCTCGACACGCTCAGCGAACTGGCCCTGATCCGCCCGTCCTACGAGCAGGCCGGGGAGCTGCGCCCGGTCTCGCCCGAGGTCGGCATGGAAATCCTCATGGCCCGCCAGCAGGCCGAACTGGCGGCCCAGCAGCTGCGCATCGAGGCCTCCCGGGCGGCCGCCGCGCAGCTCATCGCCGAGTTCGCGGACCTGACCCCGGCCACGGCCAGCCCGGGGGTCGAGCAGCTGGTGGGCCTCGACGAGATCCGGACCAGGATCACCGGCCTGGCCCACGGGCTCCAGACCGAGCTGATGACCTTCGCCCCGGGCGGAGGCCACCAGTCGCAGACGCTGGAGGCCTCGAAACCGAACGACCTGGCGCTGCTGAGCCGGGGTGTGCGGATGCGGTCCCTCTTCCAGGACAGCGTGCGCAACAGCCAGGGCACGGTGGCCTACGCGACGTGGCTGTCCGAGCTGGGCGGTGAGGTACGGACCGCTCCCGACCTGCCGACCCGCATGATGGTCTTCGACCGGACCACGGCGGTCATCCCGGTCAGCAGCGACGACAGCGCCGCCGGCGCGGTGATCCTCACGGGCAACGGCACCCTCACGGCGCTCTGCGCGCTCTTCGAGAACGTCTGGGCGTCCGCGCAGCCCCTCGGGGCCGAGCCGGAGCGCGACGACAGCGCGCTCACCGCGCAGGAGAACACGGTGATCCGGCTGCTGGCCCAGGGCCTGACGGACGAGGCGATCGCCAAACGCCTCGCGGTCTCCCCGCGCACGGCCCGCCGCCTGGCCAACGGCCTGATGGAACGCCTGGGCGCCGCCAGCCGGTTCGAGTTCGGCGTCCGCGCGGTACAGCGCGGCTGGCTGCCGCACTCGGCGTAGGCCCGGGGGCGGGGCTCGGGGACGGGGCTCGGGTCGCTGGTGCTGTGACCGCCTTCACCGCCCTTCACCTCCGTCATCGCCTTCACCGCCCGGCCGCGGTGAAGGCCCGCCGGTAGGCCGTCGGGGAGACCCCGATGACCGCCGACAGGTGCTGGCGCAGAGAGACGGCCGTGCCGAAGCCCGCGTGGGCCGCGACCTGGTCGACCGGCAGGTCGGTGGTCTCCAGCAGGCGCCGCGCGTGGTCCACGCGGCGCTGCGCCAGCCACTGCCCCGGCGGCATCCCCACCTCCTCACGGAACCGCCGGCAGAAGGTCCGTACGCTCATCCGCGCGTGCTGCGCCAACTCCGCCAGGGACAGCGGCCGGTGGAGCTGCTCCAGGGCCCAGGCGCGGGTCGCCGCGGTGGTCGCCGCCTCGGGCTCCGGCATGGGCCGTTCGATGTACTGGGCCTGCCCGCCCTCCCGCCAGGGCGGGACCACGCACAGCCGTGCCACCCGGTTGGCGATCTCGCTGCCGTGGTCGCGGCGCAGCAGGTGCAGGCACAGGTCCACCCCGGCCGCGACCCCGGCCGCCGTGAACATCCGGCCGTCCTCCACGAAGAGCACGTCCGCGTCCACCTCGACCTGCGGGAACATCCGCTGGAAGTGCGCGGCCTGGTTCCAGTGCGTGGTGGCGCGACGCCCGTCGAGGAGGCCGGCGGCGGCCAGTACGTACGATGCCGAGCAGATCGAGACGATGCGGGCGGTCGCCGGCAGGAGGGCGAGGGCGTCGGCCAGCTCGCCGGGCAGCCAGTCGCGCGCGTCGTCGGAGTCGCAGGTGAACGGCGGGATGACGAGGGTGTCCGCGGTGCGCAGGGCCTCGCTGTCGTGGGAGACGCCGATGGTGAAGTCGCTGCCGGTGGTCACGGGGCGGCCGTCGAGGCTGCAGGTGATGACCTCGTAGAGCGGTGCGCCGTCCGGTCCGGCGGCCGTTCCGAAGATCTTCGCGGGGATGCTCAGCTCGAAGGGGTACACGCCTTCGAGGGCCAGGGCGACGACACGATGCATGGCAAGATCCTTTCACATGCTGGCATTCTTGCCACTCGTTCGCGGTCGTCCCGTGCGGAAATCTTGCTCTCGTCCGGGCCGCAGGAGGCCCACTGAGCAGGGGGAACGATGATGGCGCAGCAGACCATGCGGGCGATCGGCCAGGACGGCTTCGGCGGGCCCGAGGTGCTGAAGGTCGTCGAGGCCGAGCGGCCGGAGCCCGGGGTGGCCGAGGTCCTCGTACGGGTCCACGCGGCCGCGGTGAACCCGACCGACTCCTGGCACCGGGCCTCCGGCGGGCTGGGCGGGAAGGTGATCCGGCTGGGCTGGGACCTCTCCGGGGTGGTCGAGGCCGTCGGCATCGGGGTCACCACCCTGGCCCCCGGCGACGAGGTGTTCGGCATGCCGCGTCACCCGCTCCCGGCGGGCGCGTACGCGGAGTACGTCACCTCCCCCGCCCGGCACCTGGTCCGCAAGCCGGCCTCGCTGAGCCACGTACGGGCGGCCGCCCTGCCGCTGGCCGCGATGACCGCCTGGCAGGCGCTGGTGGACACCGCCGACGTACGGCCCGGGCAGCGGGTGCTGGTCCACGCGGCGGCGGGCGGCGTCGGACACCTGGCGGTGCAGATCGCCAAGGCGCGGGGCGCCCACGTCGTCGGCACGGCGCGCACCGCCAAGCACGCGCTGCTGCGCGACCTCGGCGCGGACGAGCTGGTGGACTACACCGAGGCCGCGTTCGAGACGGCGATCGACCCGGTGGACGTCGTGATCGACGCCATCGGCGGGGAGTACGGGCCGCGCTCCCTGCGCGCCCTGCGCCCCGGCGGGATGCTGGTCTCGCTGGCCTCCCCGGCCGAGGCGTACCTGGCCGAGGAGGCGCGCCCGCTGGGGCTGCGCGCCGCCTTCATGGCGGTGGAGGCCGACCAGGCCGGGCTGCGGGAGATCGCGGCCCTGGCGGAGGCTGGGCTGCTGCGGCCGGAGATCGACACCGTCCTGCCGCTGGAACTCGCCGGCAAGGCCCACGAGCTCTCCGACAGCCGCCGCACGACGGGCAAGATCGTCCTGTCTGTCGTCGACTGACCTTCAAGGTGGTCAGTTGGCCGCGAGCAGGGCGAGGACGGCGAGGGAGCCGGCGAAGACGACGACGTGCCGGAGGTTCTGCAGGTAGGGCATGACCCAGCGGGGGAAGCCCTGCTCCGCGGCGCCGAGCATGGACTTGACGTCGATGCGGGCCAGTTCGGGGTCGCCGGACTTCGCGAAGGCGGCCGTCACGGACGGCACGGCGGTGAGGTTGCTGTAGAGGATCACGCAGTTCACGAGCAGGACGAGGGGCTGCACGATCCACGAGACGGTCTCGGCCGATCCGCTCTCCACGAAACCGAGTACCGCGGGCACGGCCAGGGCCACGGCGATCCCGACCGGCGCCCAGGTCTCGTGCCCGCCGGCGTCGACGCGCATCCCGTTCTCGGCCATGACCGTCGTACGCACCCCCTGCCGCCCCAACTCGGCCTCGACGGAGGCCTGGGCCCGGGCCCCGTAGCGGCTCCGCACCAGCGGGATGCTCAGGAAGGCGAGCGCGATCAGGATCTGGAGGGCGGCGACGGCGTCCATGGCGGGTTCCTCGTTTCTCGGTGCTGTCCGGCGATGTCCACACCCTGTGGGCACCCCCTGACAGCCCCCGAACCGCTCGCTGACAAACCGCTGACACCGCGCCTGGTCGCGCCCTACCCAGTGGCTGCTTGCCGTTCGGTCCTCACCTTCGAATCGGCCGCGCTCGAACGTCTTTGTTAACGTCGAATATCTTGATCACCTGTCGCGTCAGACCTCACGAAGGGGAAGCTCCATGGACAACGCGGATCTTTCGGTGGAGGCCGAACGACTCAAGAATCTGGCCGGAGACCTCGACGTGATGCAGGAAGTACTGACGAAGCAACTGCTGCGGATGGACGAGATCGTCGACTCCATCGAGGCCCGCTGGCGGGGGCCGGCCGCGGAGGCGTACCGCGCCCGACACCGCGCCGCCGCAGAGGACGCCGTGAGGATCAGGGGCACCATGAAGCTCCTTGCCGAGGCGATGCGTCTGAGCGAGGGCGGGTTCACGGCGCAGGAGCTCGAGGTCTTGCAGCAGTTCAGACGGGTGCAGGCCGCGTCCGACCTCTCGGCTGAGGTGGACGCCGTTTCCACTCCGAACGTTGTACCGGTCGCCGCGCCGCGCAGCCGAGTGGCCGACCTCTGAGCAGGTAGCACGAGCCTTGACCGGCCATTTCTGACACGAGGGGGAATCGTGCCGTCTGGTGGCGACGGGATATCCGTCGATTTCGCGACGCAGCAGAAACTCGCGGGGGACCTTGAGGCCATCCTCAAGACGCTCAACGAGCAGCTGGACGTGCTCTACGAACGGGCCGAGAAGGTCGTGCTGACATGGGACGGCGAAGCCCGGCAGGCGTTCATCGACCAACTCGATCGATGGGACCGGTCGGCGCAGGACCTGGTGGCGACCCAGGCCTGGCTCCACGACATCGTCGTCAACGGACACATCAGCTACGCGAACGCCCACAAGGCCGTGCTGCGCGGATGGGGAGCAGCCTGATGGCAGGGACTGCTCCGCCCCCGCCGAACCAGAACGGCGGCTTCGACGTCCAGCCAGTGCACGTCTACCACGCCTCACAGCTGCTGCAGGATGCGCAGTTGGCCCACGACAAACGGGCATCCGCGCTGGTGGACACGCTGAACAAGTACAACCAGTCCGCCGGCAGAGGCTCGGGCGCCCACAACTTCGCGTTCGCCTACATGATGGTGGTGGAGAAGTTCCTGGAGGTTTGGGGCAGGAGCGTGGTCAGCGTCGGCGGCGCCGCCGTGGGCCTGACCGTCACCGCCAACCACTACGTGCTGGCCGACTGGGAGGCGAGCGGCCGCAAGGGTGCGCAGCCTAAGAACGCACCGGAGCCGGCCGTCATCAACAAGCCGCCTCGGTACGGTCCCGTCAACAGCATCAAGTGGTCTGGCACCGGAGAGGACGCCGACTCCTGGTGGTTTACCGGGGCCATCGGCGAGTTCCCCGATGCCCTCGCAGCCATTGCCGGGCCCTCCTTCCAATACGCTCTGCGCCAGGGGAAGACGCACGAGATATCTCCTGGCTTCAAGCAGGATGAAGGCCGGGACATGGCCAAGTCCTGGCGCCTCATCGCGGGCGAAACCCTGAAGGCCTCTGACGAGTTCACAGACGCCATCTCCACCATCACCGATACGCGCGGCAACGGTGAATGGCAGCGCGCGATGCGAGCGTTCGGACAGAGCGTCTGGGGCACGACCGAGTGGGGCAGGGCCCGCGACGGGAATCTCAACAGGGACGTGACCGGCCGCAACTGGCGGACCAACCGCGATGTGTCGCCCTCGGCCAACCGCCCCATCGTCGATGTGCTGAAGAAGACCGCGGACACGGTCCAGGAGACCCTCGACCATCTGGCCCAGGTCATGGACACCACCAGGGCGACGACCGAGCGTTGCGGCAGCGAGGCCGCCAGGGCCATGGTCAAGGACCTCACGACCGGCCTGGACCTGAAGGACATCACCAAGCTCGCGGTCGGCGCCATCGTCGGCGAAGTCGTGCTGTCCTTCCGCTCCCACATGGACGAAGCGACCGTGAACGCAGCCGTCGAGAATTACCACCGCGAGTTCCAGGAAGCGGCCGACAAGCTGATGGGGCTCGTGCCGGAATTGGAAGAGGCGATTCTCAGCGCCCCGACGTACCAGTCCGAGATCGCGCGGGCCCAGGGGTTCGGTGCGCGGTCACTCAACGAGTTCAAGCAGGAACACAGGTGGCAGCGCGGCGGCGAGAGCCCCACCCCGTTCATGTACTCGTTCGACCTGGCGACGAACGAGGACCTCGGAGGCGGGCATACCTTGGACAAGCACGTGGGCAAGACCGATGAACAGCTGTTGCAGCGGCACCGCGACGAGAGCAAGCCATCCGGCAAGCTCGAACTCATGTCGACGTCGAGCTTTGCCGACTTCGAGTCCGCCCAGAAATACACTCAGTACAACATCCGCAAGAACACCACCGAGATCCAGGACTGGCTGAAGAATCCTCCGCCCAGCCCTCCTTCGAAAACGTTTCAGGTGCCTTCGGTACCGATGGAAGGCCCCCTGCAGGGGAACGCGGTAACAGGCCGGACCTCGGAGAGGCTGGACGCAACCACAGCCGGTCCCGTCCGCGACGCTCATGGGGTGAGCACCCGTATCAAGTACGACCCCAACCTGAACCCGCCGTTCGTCGTCGTCACCTCGATGCCTGAATAATGGAGCGAATGATGGACGATCTCACTGCAGGTGCCTGGGCGGACGGACTTGCGCTGTACGAGGATCGATGGGCATTCGCAGCCGTGGCCCCCCGCAGGCACCCGGACTGGTGGTTCGACGTTGCGGCGATCATGCGTGGTGACACTGTTGACCCGAGGGGGTGGGCCTCACTCGATCCGTACGAGGACGAGTTTGACCGCATGGTCGAAGCGTTCGCCTGGATCGAGCCCCCCACCAGTGGAGCGGACGTGGAGCGCTTCAATACCTACGTCAAAGAACTCCCTCGCTCCTCGGTCCAGTCACTCATGGTCCTCCTCGCGGTCGTCGGCATGAACGCGTCGAAATCCAGGGACTTCGAAGAGCGCCGACCGGAAATGGAGCGCCGTGCCCGGGTACTGCTGTCGCGCTTCCCCGATGGCACCCGCTTCTACTCCAACGTCGGTTGGAAAGGAGAGCGTCCGAACTTCTACGAACAGCCGGTAGACGGAATCGGTCCGTTCAGCCGAAGCTGCTGGGACGCGGGCCTGATCGCGGTCAACGACGCCGAAGTCGCTCTGATCTGGACTTTCGAATCCTTCTGACCTTCCGACCTGACGGGGAAGTCCTTGCTCACTCGAACCGCCACCTACCCCGACCGGGAAACCGCCCAGTGGGCCACCCAAGAGGTCATCAACCGCAACGAACAAGCCATCCACCGATGGCTCGCCCAAGGCACTCGCCCCCGTATCGCCCTCGAAGCGGCCTGGCCCAACCGTCCCGAGCCGGTCGGCCGCGTCCTGCTGCAAGCCATGGCGTTCGCCGGACGCGGGCCCGTGGACGTACGGGCCGCGCGGGTGGTGCTCCGGCGCGAGCCCGCCGCGCCGCACGGCTTCATCGTGCACACCACCGTCCCGATCTACCTGTAGAGGCCGCCCCCGATGCCCATGAAGCCCCTCGACTTCGACCGTCGCTACGGCGAGCTGGACCAGGTGATGGGCGCCTACCTCGGCCAGCCCGCCGACGACGAGCCCGACCGGCCGAGCCTCGCCCTCCGGGCCTACCTGCGGCACACCTGGCACAGCCGGCCCTGGGCCCTGTCCGTCGCGGAGCAACAGCTGCGCGCCTACGCGCACAACCCGCCCGGCCGGCTGCGCCAGCGGCTCGGTGAGTTCTACCCGGTTCCGGACGTCGGGCTGGCCGAGGCCGAGATCCAGGGGTGGCTCCTCCTGCTCGCCGACCACATCAAGCAGAGCGTCGAGAGCGGCGAGGTCCCGCGACCGTCGCAGCTGCCCGAGACCCACTGGGAATGGCACGCCCGTTTCCCCGAGCTCGGCCAGTTCCTCGGCGGCTGGTTCTCGCAGGACATACCGGACGAGTTCACCGACCACGAGGCGGCCGTCCGCGACTACGCCGACTCGACGGACCGCACTCTCGTGGCCCGCGTCGTCGGTGAGATCCGCGAGCTGCTCGCACTCGAGCTGGACGAGGCTGACTACGCACTCGCCGTAGCGGAATTGGGGATGGAGCTCGACCCGCCGGCACCTCACTCGACGGGCAGCTGGCTCGGCTCCGTGGCCGATCAGCTGAACGGCTTCCGGCCCGAGTACGCGTAGCCACCCTCTGCCGCCGTCACAGGCCCGATCCGCACTCCACCCAGAGCAGCTTGCCCGCATACCCCCCGTCGAAGCGGTACGAGCCGTACCGGTCCGCGCACAGGCGTACGAGGATCAGCCCACGCCCGTCCTCGGCGTCGGGCGCGGGTGGTGTGGGTTCGCCGTCAAAGGGGGCGGGGATCTCCGGTTGGCGTCCCAGACGCCGACCCGGACCCGGTCGGCGGCCATCGCTCGCAGCCGCAGGGCGCAGGGCCCGTGGGAGTGCCGGTAGGCGTTGGAGACCAGCTCGCTGGCCAGTGGCTCTGCGGTGTCGACCGGCCCGCGCATGCCGTGGCTCCGGAGCACTGCTCGCAGTGTGGAGCGGGCGATTCCCGCTGCGCGGGGATCGTGCGGGAGATGGAGGGTGTAGGCCCAGGACGGAGTTACGGTGGCACCCATGGAAGTCTCCGATCAGGGAGTGGAGTTGGTCCCTGTGTGTGCGGTACCCGGTGACCAGGTCGCTCCGTCGAGCGGGGTACTTCCAGGCGTCGGCCTGCCACCAACATAGGGTCGCCGCCTAAACAGTTAGGCGATTCGCGCTAGATGCATGCAACGCCCACTCGTGTGGGTGACACTTGCCCGCGGAGGAACCCACCATGCCCATTCGCAGCAGCCCCACTGCGCGTCAACTGCGCTTCGCAGCCGAGCTGCGCAGGATGCGGGAGCGTGCCGGACTGACGTCCGCCGAGGCCGCTGGCCTGCTCGGGGTCAAGCCGAACCAGATCAGTAACATGGAGGCCGCGAGGTTCGGGGTCAGCCCTGAGCGTGTGCGCACGCTGGCCTGCCACTACGACTGCGCCGACACCGATTTGGTCAAGGCGCTGGTCGCGATGACCGGCGAGCGCAAAGGCGGCGGCTGGTGGGAGGAGTACCACGAGCTGCTTCCGGCGGGATGGCTGGACCTCGCCGAGCTGGAGCATCACGCGCGGATGCTGCGCGACGCGATCACCGTGCACGTCCCCGGGCTGCTCCAGACCGCCGCGCACGCCCGGGAGATCTTCCGTCAGGCTGTCCCCTCGCTGCCGCCTCCGGACATCGAGGACCGCGTCTCCTTCCGCATGAAGCGGCAACGGATCCTCTACCAGGACGCCCCGACCCCCTACGAGGTGATCATCCACGAGGCCGCGCTACGCATCGCCGTCGGCGGACCGGTCGTCGCCGAGGCCCAGTTGAAGCACCTTCTGGACATGGGAGAGCGAGACCACATCACCATCCGGGCCATTCCGTTCTCGGTAGGCGCCTTCCCGGGCTCCGGGCAGTCCGTCTACTACGCGCACGGGCCGGTGCCCCAGCTGGACAGCGTCCAACTCGACCAGTCGCATGGCGTGGTGTTCCTGGATGCCGAGTCCCAACTAGCCAAGTACCGGACACTGTTCGAGCGGCTGGAAGCAGTAGCCCTCAATCCGGCGCAGACCCGTGACCTCATCAGCGCCATCGCCCGAAACCGGTGAAAGGCACCTTCACATGACCGACGACTGGCAGCGATCCTCCTATTGCGCGGAGGGCAATTCGTGCGTCTGCGTCGCCCCCGGCGGCACCCGCAACCACGTCCTCGTCGCCGAGAGCGCTGACCCCGGCACCCGCGTGCTCCGGGTCAGCGTCGCTGCCTGGGCCGCCCTGCTGGACGGGGTCAAGGCGCGTCGGCTCTGATTCCCTCCAGGAAGGGCTCCAAGGCCGCGCGCCAGGCGGCCGGTTGGTCGTAGTGGAGGTAGTGGCCTGCGTCGGGGATCTCGGCGTACCGGCCGGCCGGCAGGACGCGGACCATTTCCTGGGCCTCCGCGCGGCCCAGCTCGCCGTCGAGGCCGCGGACCACCAGGGTCGGGCAGCGGACCTGTGCCAGCTCCTCCCAGTGGGCGTCGTGGACCCAGGTCTCGCGGGCCGTCAGCATCTGGCGGCGGGAGAAGAGCGGGCGCCAGCCGTCCTGGGCCTCGTGCATCACCTCGGCGAAGAAGGCGCCGCGGCCCGGATCGGGGCGTTCCACGCGGGGGTCGTCCTCGCCGAACCAGCGGCGGGCCGCGTCCTGCGTGGGGAAGGGCAGGGGCCAGCGGGTGAACCACTCCTCCCACTCCCGCTGGGAGGCCTCGCCGAGGGCCGAGGCGCGCATGTCGCAGATGACCAGGGCTTCGACCAGGTCCGGGCGGCGGGCGGCGAGCTGCCAGGCGGTGAGGGCGCCCATGGAGTGGCCGATCAGGGTCACGGGTGCGAGGCCGAGCTGCTCGACGGCCGCCTCGGCGTCGGCCACGAAGGCCTCGCGGGTGTACGGGCCGGACGGAGGGCGGTCGCTCTGGCCGTGGCCGCGCTGGTCCAGGGCCACCACGCGGCGGTGTTCGCCGAGCCAGCGGGCAGTGGAGGCCCAGTGGAAGGCACGGCCCATCAGACCGTGCAGTAACAGCACCCCCGGGCGGGGGGCCGCCTCGGCGGCCGGTTCGGCGCCCGGTTCGCGGAACTCCCAGGCGGCCAGGCGCACGCCGTCGGGCCCTGTCACATCAATGCGCTGTACCACCGCAGATGCACCCCCTTCGTTCCCGGCCAGACTATCGAACCCGTATTCGAAAACGGGCGTCTCGCCGACAACACCGCTCTTTCGAGTGACCTTGCTCAAGGATTGGCCGCCGCTGCCGATGGAGATCCTTTCAACAGGGAGGCGGGCCGCTCGGGGAAGACGGTCCGAAGGGGAAGACCTTGAGAGCTCGGGGCTCCAGGTCACCAGGGGAGGATCGGTCCCGGCGCCGCGAGGCGCCGGGACCGTCCACACACCATCTACACACCACACCATGCCAAAGGCGCCGGCGTCAGCGCATCGACATCAGTGCATCGACACGCTTCGGATCCGACGCACGTCGCAATCGGCCCTTCGGCGTCAGCCCTTCGGCGTCAGTCCTTCGGTATCAGCGCTTCCGTGTCAGCGCTTCGCCACGAACACGTGCGAGGCGATCTCCGCCTCCAGCTCGGCGGCCTCGCCTCCGCTGCCGACCAGCACCCCGCCCGGGGACTCCGTCACGCTGACCACCGAGCCGGGCTGCACGCCCGCCCGCCGCAGCGTGTACATCAGCTGGGCGTCCGTCTGGATCGGCTCCCCGATCCGGCGCACGACCACGGTCTTGCCCTCCGTGCCCGGGTCCAGCTCGGCCAGGCTGATCATGCCGTCGGCCAGGAACGGGTCCGCCTCCGCCTTCTCGCCCAACTCCTCCAGCCCCGGGATCGGGTTCCCGTACGGCGACTCGGTCGGGTGGCGCAGCAGCTCCAGCACCCGCCGCTCCACCGCCTCGCTCATCACGTGCTCCCAGCGGCAGGCCTCCGCGTGCACCTGCTCCCACTCCAGGCCGATGACGTCGACGAGCAGGCACTCGGCGAGCCGGTGCTTGCGCATCACCCGCGTCGCCAGCCGCCGACCCTCGTCGGTCAGCTCCAGGTGCCGGTCGCTGGCGACGGCCACAAGGCCGTCACGCTCCATCCGCGCCACCGTCTGGCTCACCGTCGGTCCGCTCTGGTCGAGCCGCTCGGCGATCCGGGCGCGCATGGGGACCACACCTTCCTCTTCCAGCTCAAGGATGGTGCGGAGATACATCTCCGTGGTGTCGATCAGTCCGGACATTCGTGCCCCTCGGATTGCGTGCGCTGGCCCTGCCCCCAATTCTGACGCATCGGGCCGACAACCGTCCCGTATCGAGCGTCAAGGCCCGTCCCGGACATGTCCCGGACACGCGGTGCCCCGGGATTGACGTTCGTATTGACACGCCCTTGGTCCAGACCGCACGGTGAGCGGCGAAGACGGACGACCCACCCCCACCTCTTGGAAGGGCCATCGGCGTATGAGCGAGAGCAAGCTGGCCGGTCAGTTCTTCGACGCCGCCATCGGCCTGCTGGAGCGGGTGCGGGACGAGGAGGGCTCGCACATCGCCGAGGCCGGCTCACTCGTCGCCGACGCCGTCGCCGCCGGGAACCGGCTCTTCGCCTTCGGCGCCGGGCATTCCTCGCTGCCCGCCCAGGACGTGGTCTACCGGGCCGGCGGCCTGGCCCTGATGAACTTCCTCGCCGTCCCGGGCACGGCGGGCGTCGACGTCATGCCCGCCACGCTCGGCAGCGCCCTGGAGCGGGTCGACGGTCTGGCCGGCGCCGTCCTGGACAGCAGCCCCGCCTCCGACGGAGACGTCCTCGTGATCATCTCGCTCTCCGGGCGCAACGCCCTGCCCGTCGAGATGGCCATGAACGCGCGGGCCATCGGCCTCAAGGTCATCGGGGTGACCTCCGTGGCGTACGCGGCCGAGACCAAGTCTCGGCACGTCTCCGGCACCTTCCTGAAGGACCACTGCGACGTGGTCCTCGACAGCAAGATCGCGGTCGGCGACGCGGAACTGAGCCTCGACGGCATCGACGCCCCCTTCGCCCCCGCCTCCACCGTCGTGACCAGCGCGATCATGCAGGCGATGATGGCCGCGGCGGCCGGCGAGCTCGTGTCCCGCGGCGTGGAGCCGCCGCTGCTGCGCTCGGGCAACGTGGACGGCGGCCACGAGTGGAACGGCCGCGTCATGCAGGAGTACGGCGACCGGATCTTCTTCCGTCACTAGGGCAGGACCAGCCGGTCCCCGCCGGCCCGGACGGGGTCGGGTGTGCGGTGGGGCGTCCCCGCAGGGCGCCGAACTGGGCCACCCTCGGCCCTCCGACCCCTGGAAACGTTCGACGCCCGAGGAGACGCCCCGGCGCGCGCCCGGCCCCGTCCGGGCCGGCCCATCGCACCCGGCCGGGCCCACCAGCCCGATCCGCAGCACTAGGCCCCGCCGTCCAGCCCCGCCAGGTCCAGGTCCGCCGCCACCCGGGCCGCCACCTCCTCCGCGTACGAAGCGTCCGCGCGCTCGAACGCCGGCCGCGAGGGTCCCCGCAGGAAGGTCAGCGCCCCCAGGGTCCGCCCCCGGCTGCGCAGCACCGTGCACAGCCCGTGCGCCGCGCCCTGCGGCCACTGGCGGGCCCGTGCCCACTCCGCGTCCGCCTCCCCGCGCGGGGCGCTCGCGCGCACCGAGCCGATCCGGTCGAGCGCCTGCAGCGCCGGGTGACCGGCCTCGTACCGCACGGGGATCGATCCGGGCCCCGGCAGCTCGGGCGGCGACGCGGCCGACCGTACGAGCCTTCGCCGCTCCAGGCCGGCCGAGGAGTCCAGTACGTCCAGCAGCGCGTGCTCCGCGAAGCCCGCGAGGGCGAAGTCCAGCCGTACGGCGGCCGCCTCCGCGGGGTCCTCGCACTCGGCGGCGGCCCGCCCCGCGCGGTGCAGCTGGTGGGAGCGGAACCGCAGCTGCGCGGTGTCCAGCTGCGCCTGCCGGGCCTCGGTGACGTCCTGGAACAGCCAGCCGACCCCCAGCGGCACCGGCTCCTCCGCGAGCGGCGAGGCGAGCCGCAGGAACCCGCACCGCCAGCACCGCCGCCGCACCCCCTCGGGCGTGCGCACCGACACCCACAGCTCCACGGGCGCGGGCGGCGCCCCCTCGGCGAGCACGTGCTGGAGGGCGCCCTCCAGTTCCTCCACGCCCTGCGTCAACAGCTCCCCGAGGGGCCGTCCGAGCAGCACGGTGCGGCCGGTCCCGAAGGCACGGGCCGCGTGCGCGTTGACCACGGCGGGCCGCAGGTCGACGTCGACGAGGACGACGCCCCAGGAGGCGTCCTCCATCAGGGCCTCGCTGAGCGCGATGGACCGCTCCAGATCGATCTGCGCGTGCACCTCGCTGAACGCGCAGTACACCCCGGCGGGCTTCCCGTCCGCGCCCGGCACCCCGGCGGACTGGGTCCGTACGAGCACGCGCCCGCCGTCCTTGGTCAGCAGGGCGAACTCGTGCACCTGACGCCCGGGCGCGTCCTGCGCGGACATGAGTCTGTCGTGCACGTCCTGGGCGTCGGCGGGCCGTACCGCCCACCCCTCGAACCCCTTGCGCCCCACGGCCTCGGCCGCCGACCAGCCCAGGATCCGCTCGGCCTCGCGGTTCCAGTGGGTGATCACGCCGTCGGAGTCGAACGCGCACAAGGCGGCGTCCATCCCGTCCAGCAGCGCTGCGAGCAGATCGTCGGCGGTCTCGTTACGTCCGGAAGCACTCACCTGGCACCCCCTGCAGGTGTTCGCGTGTGCGGCACGTCAGATCATTCAACTGGAACGTGACGCAGCCCACACTGCTTTCCGCGGATTGGGTGCGGGAAACCCGGTCGGCATCCGGTCAAGATTTGTTCAGGATTCCGAAGAGCACGGTGCCGACGACGATCAGCACGGCGAACACGATCCCGACCACGACGGGCCGCCAGCCGGACGACCACCGACTCATCGTGTCCCACCCCGCCTCCTGCCGGGCGATCCGCGACCTCGCTTGCGGATCCGGCGCCCAGTCGGCCCCGCGCAGCTCGACAAGGAGCGACCGCAGGACGAGTACCTCTTGCTCGACGGCCGGCAGTTCGACGTCGTCCACACACGGCAGCAGCAGCCGACTGCCATCGGTGCGGTAGGCGTACGTGACGGTCGTGGGCCCTGGACCCTGGCCTTGGGGGACGGCCATCGTGCGGATGTCATGGAGGTCGTTCCAGGCAAGCCGCTGCGTACGCATCCCGTTGGCCCGGGATATGCCCTCGAGGTCGACGCGCGTGAACTGACGCTGTCTGCCCACCAGGATCCAGCCGCCGCCGACCAACAGCAGGCCGGTGACCAGCACCTTCACCCAGCCCGGCCAGGAGGAGGTCCACAACTGGAAGAGCAGCAGCGCAGCGCCCCCGCACAGGCCGATCCAGACCGCGACCGAACCGCTCCGCCCGTGCCGGTACTCGCGCGGCAACGATGATTCGTACATGTCTCCCCCTTGGATCTTGGATCCGTATCAGGGGCATCCTCGCCCGTGCGGCCCTCGGAAATGAACAGGAAGGCGACGCCTACAGGACAGCTCGGTTGCACGCCCCCACAGGGGATCGACAACACATTCGAGTGACGTGCGGAGCATTGATGCGTCCGGCGGCACGAAGGCCGATAGCTTCGCCGGAACACGAGAAGGGAGGCCGCTCGCTCCCTCCCGGAGCGGCCAGCCCCAGTCATCACGATCCACGGATCAGACGAGGTGCCTCGATGACTACGTTTCCTGCAGGTGAGCAGACCCACCAGGCTGTGCTTCCTCAGCAGCCTGCTCTGGAATCCGCGAGCGCAGACACCCCTGGGAGCAGGGACGAAACGGCTCACGGACTCCCGGCCACAAGGCTGGGTGCCGTCAGGAAACACGGGCGAGGGGAGACCGGCGGAATCCGCACCTGGACCCGTCGGCGAAACGCCGGATCCGCCGCGCTTGCAGCGGACGAGGCAGAGACCGGGAGCGGTGACGCTCCCCGCTGGACCTCAAACCGAGTGTTCGTCCTGGCGAGGGGAGGCGAGCCGCTCATGCCCTGTCATCCAGCCCGCGCACGCGAGTTGCTCGACGATGGACGTGCCGTTGTGGCCCGCCGAGCTCCTTTCACCATCCGACTCAAGCAGCGAACCCGCGCGGACTCAGCCGTCGCGGGCGTACAGCTCCGCCTTGACCCGGGTTCCAAGGCGACAGGGATCGCCGTGACCGATGAACGCCGGCATGTCGATCCCACGGGTCGACCCTCCCTCGCGCGTCGGGGACTGACCGCGATCGAACTCCGACATCGGGGCCGGCAGATTCACGGCGGCATGAGGCGACGCGCGGGCTACCGTCGACGACGTCGCTCGGCGAATCTCCGGTACCGGGCGCCCCGCCACGACAACCGCTCCCGGCCAAGCGGCTGGCTTCCCCCGTCCCTGCGCCATCGCATCGACTCCACCTTGGCGCTGGTCAGCCGATTGTGCCGCTACGCACCGGTTCTGGAGATCCACGTGGAGCACGTTGCCTTCGATACGGCCGCGGTCGCGGGAGCCGGGGAATGCGGCGCGCGGGAGAGCACGGGGTCGGCGCACGCCGGATGCGAGATCCGAGAGTTCCTCCTGGCCAAATGGAACAGATCTTGTGCCTACTGCGACGCCACCGGGATGCCGGCTCAACATCGACCACGTCCGCCCCCGATGCCGTGGGGGATCAGACCGTGTATCGAATCTCGTCCTGGCCTGCATTTCCTGTAATCAGGCGAAGGGGGCGCTGCGGGTCGAAGAGTTCCTCGCCACCCGGCCTGCCCGATTGGAAAGCGTGATCGCCCAGCTCAGAAGACCGCTCCGGGATGTCGCCGCCATGAATGCCACCAGGCACCAACTCGTGGAGACTCTCGCCACGCTCGGTGTACCCGTCCACGCGTGGTCGGGAGGCCGGACCCGCTGGAACCGTGCAGCGATGGGGCTGCCGAAGAGCCACACCCTCGACGCGCTGGCGACCGGGGTTCTCGACCTTGACCGCGGGGACGCCATCGTCCGGATTCCCGCACAGGTCCTGGTAGTGACTTCGACGGGACGGGGCTCCTACGCCAGAACCACTCCGGACCGCTTCGGGTTCCCCCGCCTTCGGCGGCCTCGCAGCAAGATCCACCACGGATACGCGACAGGCGATCTGGTCGAGGCCATCGTTCCGAGGGGGAAATGGGTCGGCAAGTGGGTGGGGCGCGTCGCGGTCCGTGCAAGTGGGCAACATCGGATCACCACGCTGACCAGCCGTTTTGATGTCTCTCACCAGTACCTCCGACTACTCCAGAGGGCCGATGGATACACGTACGGATTCGCCCGAGAAATTCGATTGAGCGCAGGGCACGAGCCTGCTTACAGTGGTCGCACACTGAAAGGAGGTGATCCCGGAAATGTATGACATCCGGACGCGTGAGGTGGCTGCGGGCTAAGCGCCCGTCGTCGCACGCACCCAGTGCGGTGCCCGGCGGGATCGCCGAGCGCCAATCCACAGCAGTCACCCGACCCGCGGGCTCGCCGGTACGTCCGGCCGGCTTCTCCCACTGCAGGGGAGAGACCCGAGCCCGCGGGTCGTCTGTTTTTGCGGCGCCGCTACGGACAGAGCCGCTCCACGCGCCACTTCTCCGCGTCCAGGACGTACCGCAGCCGGTCGTGGAGGCGGTTCTCGTGGCCCTGCCAGAACTCCATCTCGTCCGGCACCACCCGGATGCCGCCCCACTCCGGCGGGACCGGAACCTGCTCGCCCTCCGGGTAGCGGGCGGCGAGCTCGGCGTAGCGGCGGTCCAGTTCCGCGCGGGAGCCGATCACGGTGGACTGTTCGCTCGCCCAGGCTCCCAGCTGCGAGCCGTGCGGGCGGGAGCGGAAGTACGCCGCCGTCTCGTCGCGGCCGATACGGGCCGCCGTGCCCGTGACGACGACCTGGCGGGCGATGGGATGCCAGGGGAAGAGCAGCGCGACGTGCGGGTTCTCGGCGATCTCACGGCCCTTGCGGGAGGCGTAGTTGGTGAAGAAGACGAAGCCCCGATCGTCGAACTGCTTCAACAGCACCGTGCGGGAGCTGGGGCGGCCGTCGGCCGTCGCCGTGGAGACGATCATGGCGTTCGGTTCGAAGACGTGGGCGTCGGCGGCCTGCTGGAACCACCGGGCGAACTGCCGCATCGGGTCCCCGGCGAGGCTCTCCTCCTCGACGATCTCCGAGCGGTACTGCTTGCGCATGGTGGCGGGGTCAAGGTCCTGGTCGGTCACGCGGGCCATCCTGCCGCAGTGGGACCGTCACCGGTGTGCCGTATGTCACGCTTCCGCACTGCATCCGGAACGGACAAAATCTTGGGGCCGGTCCGACGGTCCCACACGGGTGACCATCGGCCGTGCCGGGCATCAACGGGGATGACCGCGCCGGACCGCGAATCACGCCGGGAGCCGCGCGTGTTCGCACTATCTGAGGAGCCGCCTGATGTCCGACTTCGTACCCGGGCTCGAAGGGGTCATCGCGTTCGAAACGGAGATCGCCGAACCCGACAAGGAAGGCGGTGCGCTCCGCTACCGCGGGGTCGACATCGAGGACCTGGTGGGCCACGTGTCGTTCGGGAACGTCTGGGGCCTGCTGGTCGACGGTGCGTTCAACCCCGGGCTGCCGGCCGCCGAGCCCTTCCCCATCCCGGTGCACTCCGGTGACATCCGTGTCGACGTGCAGTCCGCGCTCGCCATGCTCGCCCCCGTGTGGGGTCTGAAACCGCTGCTGGACATCGACGAGCGCACCGCCCGCGACGACCTCGCGCGCGCCGCCGTCATGGCCCTGTCGTACGTCGCCCAGTCCGCCCGCGGGCAGGGCCTGCCGATGGTGCCGCAGAAGGAGATCGACAAGGCCGAGTCCGTCGTCGAGCGGTTCATGATCCGCTGGCGGGGCGAGCCCGACCCGCGGCACGTCAAGGCCGTCGACGCGTACTGGACCTCGGCCGCCGAGCACGGCATGAACGCCTCCACGTTCACCGCGCGGGTGATCGCCTCGACCGGTGCCGATGTCGCGGCCGCCCTGTCGGGCGCGGTCGGCGCGATGTCCGGGCCGCTGCACGGCGGGGCGCCCTCGCGGGTGCTCGGCATGATCGAGGAGATCGAGCGCTCCGGTGACGCCGTGGCGTACGTGAAGAAGGCCCTGGACAAGGGCGAGCGGCTGATGGGCTTCGGGCACCGCGTCTACCGCGCCGAGGACCCCCGCGCCCGCGTGCTGCGGCGTACGGCGAAGGAGCTGGACGCGCCGCGCTACGAGGTCGCCGCCGCGCTGGAGAAGGCCGCGCTGGAGGAGCTGCACGCGCGCCGCCCCGATCGGGTGCTCGCCACCAACGTGGAGTTCTGGGCCGCGATCATGCTGGACTTCGCGGAGGTCCCGGCGCACATGTTCACCTCGATGTTCACATGCGCCCGTACCGCCGGCTGGTCGGCGCACATCCTGGAGCAGAAGCGCACGGGCCGCCTGGTCCGCCCGTCGGCCCGCTACACCGGGCCGAGCCGGCGCGACCCGCGGGAGATCTCGGGGTACGCGGACATGGCCGAGACCGCCTGAGTTCTGACCGCTGAGTCCTGACCGGCTGAGGGCGCCGCATCCCCGTGTGGGGTGCGGCGCCCTCCGTGCGTTCAGGCCAGGGTCGCGTCGATGATGCGGGACCACTGGGCCACCACGCGGGCCCTGCGGGCGGTGTCGTCGGTGAGGACGTTCGCCAGGCCGAGGCCGCGGGCCATGTCCAAGAGACCCTGGACGGTCTCCCGTACGCCGGGCACGGACTCGTCGGCGCCGAGGAGCTCGACGGCGATCCGGTGGGTCTCGCGGCCGACGCGTGCCTCCAGCTCGGTGACGCGGGGGCGCAGCTGCTCCTCGTTGGAGGCGGCGACCCACAGCTGGAGGGCGGCCCGGAAGAGGGTGCCGGTGTACAGGTCCACGATGGCTTCGACGACTGCGGGGCGGGCGGCCGGGCCTGCCTGGAAGAGCTCGCGCAGGGCGGTGGAGCGTTCCTCGGAGACGTACTCGACGGCCGCGGTGAACAGGTCCTCGCGGGTCGGGAAGTGGTGCTGGGCGGCGCCCCGCGAGACCCCTGCGCGCTCGGCGACCACGGAGACGGTGGAACCGGCCCAGCCGTGCTCCGCCAGGCAGGAGACGGCCGCCTCCAGGAGGTGGCGGCGGGTTACGCGGCTGCGGGCCTGCTTGGGGCCGCCTTGCCGGGTGTCCTGGTTGGCATTCTGGTTGGCTTTCTGGTCGAGGTCCTGCTCCAGCTTGGTCACATGGCCCATGACGGGTTCCGGCGCTCGAAGCGGGCGGTGATGCCTTCGCGGGCCTCGTCGGAGGCGAAGAGTCCTGCGGACAGCTCGGTCATGCGGGCGCCATCTTGGGCGACGGCCTCGCGCACGGCGGCGGCGGTCAGCGACTTGGTGGCGGCGAGGCCCTGCGGGGAGGCCTTGCGCAGGCCGGCGAGGACGGGTTCGAGGCCCTCGTCGACGTCGTCCGCGTGCAGGGTGAGCAGGCCGATCCTGGTCGCCTCGGCGGCGTCGAAGGCTTCGGCGGTGAGGAAGTAGCGGGCCGCGGCGCGGGGGTCGAGGCGCGGGAGGAGTGGAACGGAGATCACGGCGGGCGCGAGGCCGAGGTGGGTTTCCGTGAAGGCGTACGTGGACTGCGGCCCGGCGGCGGCGATGTCGCACACGCCGAGCAGGCCGAGGCCGCCGGCACGGACGTGGCCGGTGACGCGGGCGACGACCGGCTTGGGGAGTTCGGCGATCTCGCGGAGCAGGGCGAGGAAGTCGGCGGGGTCGCAGGGCGACTTGAGGTCGGCGCCGGCGCAGAAGGTGGTGCCGGTGTGGGTGAGGACGACGGCCCGGACCTGCGGGTCCGCCCCGGCGTCGGCGAGCGCGGCGCGGAGGGTTGCGACGAGGTCGGCGGAGAGCGCGTTGCGGTTGGCCGGGGAGTCGAGGGTGAGGGTGGTGATGCCGGGCGCCTTGGCGGCGTGCACGACAGGGGGCATGTCTCCTCCGGAGCGGGTGTGCGGAATCCTCCCAGGGGAGGGTATGCGGGGCGGGTCCATGCGGGTTCCCGTGCCGGGGGCTTGGCGGGGGCTTGGCGGTGTCCCCTGGCGGGGCTGCGTACGGGGCCGGTGAGGTTCCCGTGCCGGGGGCTCGGCCGGGTGGGGTGGTGGTGTCCCCTGGCGTGGGCTTCGTGTGGGGCCGGGGCCGGGGTGGGGTGTCATCCGGGACTCATGATTTATGGCGCCCCAGCCGGACCCGTATGTGCGGGTGGGTGCCGCGCCACAAATCACGTTTTACGTCCCGGACAACACCCCACCCCGTCCCCGTCCTGGCTGTCCGCCGTGCCTGCGTGCACCTGCCGCATTTTTCCGGTCTCGGGCCGGGCAAAATCCAGCGCGGCCGGGCAAAATCCAGCCTCGCCGGCGTTTGAGGCGCGGGGTACGGGGCGGAGCCCCGGATCTTTGAGGCGCGGCCGCCCACGCCGGCGAAGGCTCCGCGCAGCGGCTAGTACGACTTGGGGAGGCCCAGGGTTTGGTGGGAGACGAAGTTCAGGATCATCTCGCGGCTGACCGGGGCGATCCGGGACACGCGGGCCGCAGTGATCAGGGAGGCCAGGCCGTACTCCCGGGTGAGGCCGTTGCCGCCGAGGGTGTGGACGGCCTGGTCCACGGCGCGAACGCAGGCCTCCCCGGCGGCGTACTTCGCCATGTTCGCGGCCTCGCCCGCGCCCATGTCGTCCCCCGCGTCGTACAGCGCGGCAGCCTTCTGCATCATCAGGCGGGCCAGTTCCAGCTCGATGTGTGCCGCCGCGAGGGGATGGGCCACGGCCTGGTGCGCGCCGATGGGGTCCTTCCACACCTGGCGGGTCTTGGCGTAGTCGACGGCTTTGGCCAGGGCGTAGCGGCCCATGCCGATGGCGAAGGCGGCGGTCATGATGCGCTCGGGGTTGAGTCCGGCGAAGAGCTGGAGGAGGCCGGCGTCTTCGTCGCCGACGAGGGCGGAGGAGGGCAGGCGTACGTCTTCGAGGACGAGTTCGAACTGCTTTTCCGCTGCTTGGAGTTCCATGTCGATGACCGAGCGGGTGAAGCCGGGGGTGTCGCGGGGGACGATGAACAGGCAGGGCTTGAGGCGGCCGGTGCGGGCGTCCGAGGTGCGGCCGACGATGAGGGTGGCGTCGGCGATGTCCACGCCCGAGATGAAGACCTTGCGGCCGGTGAGGATCCAGTCGTCGCCGTCGCGGCGGGCCGTGGTGGTGATGCGGTGGGAGTTGGAGCCGGCGTCCGGTTCGGTGATGCCGAAGGCCATGGTGCGGCTGCCGTCGGCGAGGCCGGGGAGCCAGGCCTGCTTCTGGGCCTCGGTGCCGAAGCGGGAGATGACCGTGCCGCAGATGGCGGGCGAGACGACCATCATGAGGAGCGGACAGCCGGCGGCCCCGAGTTCTTCGAGGACGATGGAGAGTTCGGCGATGCCGCCGCCTCCGCCGCCGTACTCCTCGGGGAGGTTCACGCCGAGGTAGCCGAGCTTGGCGGCGTCGGCCCACAGCTCGTCGGGGTGGCCGCCTTCGCGGGCGACGCGGGCGAGGTACTCGCGGCCGTAGCGGCGGCCGAGGGCGGCCACCGCCGTGCGCAGGGCTTCGTGTTCTTCGGACTCGATGGTGTGGCTCATGGGTGCGGTTCCTCCTGGACGACGGCGAGCAGGGCGCCGAACTCGACCTGTTGGCCGGTGGCGGCGTGGAGCGCGGTGAGCGTGCCGGAGGCGGGGGCGAGGATGCGGTGCTCCATCTTCATGGCCTCCAGCCAGAGCAGGGGCTGCCCGGCGGTGACGGTGCTGCCGGGGGCGAGGCCTTCGGCCACGCGGACGACGGTGCCGGGCATGGGGGCGAGCAGGGAGCCGGGTTCGGTGCGGTCCTGGGGATCGGCGAACCGGGGGACGGGAATGAGGGTGTGGGCGCCGGTGAGTGTCGAGTCGACGTAGACCTTGTTCGAATTTTGTTTCACGTGGAACAGGCGGCGGATTCCGTCGACTTCGAGCGTGACGAGGGTGGGGGTGACGGACAGGACCCGGACTCCTGGGTGGTTCACCGGCTGATAGCCGACCTCGTACTCGGTGCCGGCCGTGGTGTAGCGGCGGGTCTGCGGCTGCGAGCGGACGTTGCGCCAGCCGCCCAGGCGCCTGGCGAGGGAGGCTCCCGGGGTGGGGGCCGCCTCGGCGAGGGCGGCGGCGAGGGCCGCCAGGGTGGCGTCGGGGGCGTCTTCGGTGAGGGTGGCGAGGTGGCGTTCGTAGAAGCCGGTGTCGAGGCGTCCGGCGATGAAATCCGGATGCCGCAGGGATCGTACGAGGAGCTCGCGGTTGGTGGTGAGCCCGTGGATCCGGGCGCGGGACAGGGCGTGGGCGAGGACACGGACGGCCTCCGCGCGGGTGGGCGCGTGGGCGACGACCTTGGCGAGCATGGGGTCGTAGTGGATGCCGACGGTGTCCCCGTCGGCGAATCCGGTGTCCACCCGGACCTCGCCGGGGACGGTGAGGGTGTCCAGGACGCCGGTCTGCGGGCGCCAGCCCTGGGCGGGGTCCTCGGCGTAGAGCCGGGCCTCGACGGCGTGGCCGGTGGGGGCCGGGGGTGTCAGCGGCAGGGCCGCGCCCTCGGCGACGCGTAGTTGGAGGGCCACGAGGTCGAGGTCGAACACGGCTTCGGTGACGGGGTGTTCCACCTGGAGGCGGGTGTTCATCTCCAGGAAGTACGGGCGTCCGTCGGCGGTGACCAGGAACTCGACGGTGCCGGCGCCCCGGTAGGAGACGGCGCGGGCGGCGGCGACGGCGGCCTGGTGGAGGCTCTCGCGCAGTCCTTCGGGCAGGCCGGGCGCGGGGGCTTCCTCGATGACCTTCTGGTGGCGCCGCTGGAGGGAGCAGTCGCGGGTGCCGAGCGGCCAGACGGTGCCGTGGGCGTCGGCGAGGATCTGCACCTCGACGTGACGGCCGCGCTCGACGTACGGCTCCGCGAACACCTCGCCGTCGCCGAAGGCGGAACGGGCCTCCGCGGAGGCGGCGTCGAGCTCTGCTTTGAGCTGGTCTAGGTCGCGCACCACCCGCATCCCGCGCCCGCCGCCGCCCGCCGCGGCCTTGAGCAGGAGCGGCAGGTCGGCGTGGGTCGCGGCGGCCGGATCGACGGGGTCGAGGAGCGGGACCCCGGCGGCCCTCATCAGTTCCTTGGCCCGGGTCTTGGACGCCATGGCCTCGATCGCCTCGGGGGGCGGGCCGATCCAGACCAGCCCGGCGGCCTGGACCTCGCGGGCGAACTCGGCGTTCTCGGAGAGGAAGCCGTAGCCGGGGTGGACGGCGTCGGCGCCCGCGGCGAGGGCGGCCTTGATGATCAGGTCGCCGCGCAGGTAGGTCTCGGCGGGGGCCGCGCCGGGCAGCCGTACGGCCGAGTCGGCGGCGCGGACGTGCAGGGCGTCGGAGTCCGGGTCGGAGTGGACGGCGACGGTGTCCAGGCCGAGGGCGCGGGCCGTGCGGAAGATCCGTACGGCGATCTCGCCACGGTTGGCGACGAGGAGCGAGGTGATGGTGGTCGTCATGTGCGGGCTCACATCCGGAAGACGCCGAAGCCGCCGCGGGCGCCCTCGACGGGGGCGTTGTGTACGGCGGACAGGCACAGGCCGAGGACGGTACGGGTGTCGCGCGGGTCGATGACCCCGTCGTCGTACAACCGCCCGGACAGGAACATCGGGAGGGACTCGGACTCGATCTGCGCCTCCACGAAGGCGCGCATCCCGGCGTCCGCCTCCTCGTCGTACGGCTGCCCCTTCGCGGCGGCGGACTGCCGGGACACGATCGAGAGCACGCCGGCGAGCTGGGCCGGGCCCATGACGGCGGACTTGGCGCTGGGCCAGGCGAAGAGGAACCGGGGCTCGTAGGCGCGGCCGCACATGCCGTAGTGGCCGGCGCCGTAGGACGCGCCGATGAGGACGGAGAGGTGCGGGACGCGGGAGTTGGACACCGCGTTGATCATCATCGAGCCGTGCTTGATGATGCCGCCCTGCTCGTACTCCTTGCCGACCATGTAGCCGGTGGTGTTGTGGAGGAAGAGCAGTGGGATGTCGCGCTGGTTGGCGAGCTGGATGAACTGGGCCGCCTTCTGCGACTCGGCGCTGAAGAGCACGCCCTGGGCGTTGGCGAGGATGCCGACGGGATAGCCGTGGAGGGAGGCCCAGCCGGTGACCAGGCTGGGCCCGTAGAGGGGCTTGAACTCGTCGAAGTCGGAGGCGTCGACGATGCGGGCGATGACCTCTCGGGGGTCGAACGGTGTCTTGAGGTCGGGCGGAACGATGCCGAGGAGCTCTTCCGGGTCGTACTTCGGTTCCTCGGCCGGGGCCGGCTCCGGGTGGGCCTTGCGGTGGTTCAGGCGGGCCACGATCCGGCGGGCCCGGCGGATCGCGTCGTGCTCGTCGAGGGCGTAGTGGTCGGCGAGGCCCGAGGTCCGGGCGTGCATGTCGGCTCCGCCGAGGGACTCGTCGTCGCTCTCCTCGCCGGTGGCCATCTTGACCAGCGGCGGACCGCCGAGGAACACCTTCGAACGGTCCTTGATCATGACGGTGTGGTCGGACATGCCGGGGATGTACGCGCCTCCGGCGGTGGAGTTGCCGAAGACCACGGCGACGGTGGGGATTCCGGCGGCCGACAGCCGGGTCAGATCGCGGAAGATCGCCCCGCCCGGGATGAAGATCTCCTTCTGGGAGGGGAGATCGGCGCCGCCGGACTCGACGAGGCTGATCACGGGGAGCCGGTTCTGCAGGGCGATCTCGTTGGCCCGCAACGCCTTCTTCAGGGTCCAGGGGTTGCTGGCTCCGCCGCGCACGGTGGGGTCGTTGGCGGTGACCAGGCATTCGACGCCCTCGACCGTGCCGATGCCGGTGACCATGGAGGCGCCGACCGGGTAGTCGCTGCCCCAGGCCGCGAGCGGGGACAGCTCCAGGAACGGGGTGTCCGGGTCGAGGAGCAGTTCGATGCGCTCGCGGGCCAGGAGCTTGCCGCGGTCCTTGTGGCGGGCGGTGTACTTCTCGCCGCCACCGGCGAGCGCCTTGGCGTGCTCGGCGTCGAGCGCGGCCAGCCGTTCGAGGGCGGCGGTACGGGCCTGCGCGTGCTCGGGGGCGTGGGGGTCGACGGTGGTACCGAGGCGGGTCATGTGCGGGTCCCCTCCGGGGCGGGCAGGAGGTGGTTCGGGATGTCGAGGTGGCGGGCGCGGAGCCATTCGCCGAGGGCCTTGGCCTGCGGGTCGAAGCGGTGGCCGGAGGCGACGCCGTCGCCGAGGATGCGGGGGATTTCGAAGTTCAGGGCGCGGAGGTTCGGGAGCGCGTGGCGGGTGACGGGGAGGCCGGCGGCCTCGGGGAGCAGGGCTTGGAAGGTCTCCACCGTGAGGGTCTGGTGGAGCCAGTCCCATGCGGCGTCGGACTCCACCCACACCCCGACGTTGGCGTCACCGCCCTTGTCGCCGCTGCGGGCCCCTGCCACGGTGCCGAGCGGTGCGCGGGTGGTGGGCCCCGCGGGCGGCTCCTCCCCCACCCCGCCCCTTCCCGAACTGGGGCTCCGCCCCAGACCCCGCGCCTCAAACGCCGGCGAGGCTGGAGTTTCGCCGGCGTGGGCTGGATCGTGCCGCTCGGCGGGGACCGGGATCGGCAGGCGGGTGCCGTCCGGTAGGACCGCCGTGTGGGGGACCGCGGCGGCCGGGGCGAGGGCCGAGGTGAAGACCCCGTACGGCTGCGCCGCACCCGGCGGGGCGGTGACGTGGAAGCCCGGGTAGCTGCCCAGGGCCAGTTCGACCGCCGCCGACGTCAGGGCGCGGCCGACACGGTCCGGCGACGGGTCTCGGACCACCAGGCGGAGCAGCGCGCTCGCCGTCTCCTCCGTCGGGGCGTCCTCGTGGTCCGTGCGGGCCAGGGTCCAGGTCGCGTCGGCCACCCCCTCCAGCGCGTCGGACAGCTGTGTGCGGACCAGGGCCGCCTTCGCCTCGATGTCCAGGCCGGTCAGGACGAAGACCACCTCGTTGCGCCAGCCGCCGATCCGGGTGACGCCCACCTTGAGGGAGGGTGGCGGCGCTTCGCCGAGCACGCCCGAGATCCGTACCCGGTCCGGGCCGTCGTCGGTCAGCCGGACCGTGTCCAGGCGGGCCGTGACGTCCGGGCCGAGGTACCGCACGCCCTGGGTCTCGTACAGGAGTTGCGCGGTGACGGTGCCGACGGAGACGACTCCGCCGGGGCCGGGGTGTTTGGTGATCACCGAGGAGCCGTCCTCGGCGATCTCCGCCAGCGGGAACCCGGGCCGGCGGACGTCGTGGGCGGTGAAGAAGGCGTAGTTGCCGCCGGTGGCCTGGGTTCCGCACTCCAGGACGTGGCCCGCGACCACCGCTCCCGCCAGCCGGTCGTAGTCGTCCGGCGCCCAGTCGAACCACCAGGCCGCCGGGCCGCTGACCAGCGCCGCGTCGGTGACCCGGCCGGTGATCACCACGTCCGCGCCGGCCCGCAGGCAGGCCGTGATCCCGGCGCCCCCGAGGTAGGCGTTGGCGGTCAGCGCGCCCTCGGAGTACGGCATCAGGTCGTCGCCCTCGACGTGGGCGACGGTGACCGGGACCCCCACCTTGGCGGCCAGGGCCCGTACCGCGTCGGCGAGTCCGGCGGGGTTGAGTCCGCCCGCGTTCGCGACGATCCGTACGCCCCGCTCGTGTGCGAGGCCGAGCCCTTCCTCCAGCTGGCGCAGGAAGGTCTTGGCGTAGCCGTGGTCCGGGTTCTTCAGCCGGTCGCGGCCCAGGATCAGCATGGTCAGCTCGGCCAGGTAGTCGCCGGTCAGCACGTCGAGCGGGCCGCCGGTCAGCATCTCGCGCAAGGCGTCGAAGCGGTCCCCGTAGAAGCCGGAGGCATTGCCGATCCGGAGCGGTGCCCGGCGGGTCATCGGGCCGTCCCCGGCTCGCGCCCGGCGCCCGCCGGGCCCGCGAAGGCCTGGGCGATGTCCAACCAGCGGTCCGCGTCGGGGCCGGTCGCGACGAGGGCCAGGTCGGCGCGGTGGGCCCGCTGGGTCACCAGCAGGCAGAAGTCGAGCGCCGGGCCCGTGATCCGCTGCGGGGCGTCCGCCGGCCCGTACGTCCACGTCCCGGAGCCGTCGGGGGCAGTCAGCTCCACCCGGAACTCCTCGGCGGGCGCGGGCAGTCCGTGCACCGCGAAGGCGTAGTCGCGGGCCCGTACGCCGATCCGCGCCACGTGCCGCAGCCGCGCGGTCGGGGCGCGGCGCACGCCGAGCGCGTCGGCCACGTCCTGGCCGTGCGCCCAGGTCTCCATCAGCCGGGCGCTCGCCATCGAGGCGGCCTTCATCGGCGGCCCGTACCAGGGGAAACGGGTGTCGGGCGAGGCTTCGGCGAGTGCCGCGTCGAGGGCGGTACGGGTGGCCCGCCAGCGGGCCAGGAGGTCGCCGGGCGGCAGCTTCGCGCCCTCCTCCGCGCCCTCGTCGACGAAGGACTCGGGGGCCTTCAGGGCCTCTTCGACCATGCGGCCGAAGGCAGCGGCGTCGGTGAGGGAGAGCAGTGCGGCCCGGTCGGTCCAGTGCAGGTGGGCGATCTGGTGGCTGATGCTCCAGCCGGGCGCGGGGGTGGGCCGGGCCCAGTCGGCGGGGGTCAGCTCCCCTACCAGGGCGTCGAGTTCACGGCCCTCCTCGCGCAGGTCTGCGTAGACGGCTGCGACGGCGGCGTCGGCGGACGGATCGGGCACAGTGGCGCTCCCCTCTCGGCGTGAGGGGAAGACTGGCAGCCTTCACCAAAACAATCAAGCATGCTTGCATGTTTTATTGAGAGGTGCAGACGCCTTGTGGTGTGCACACCAACTTCCTTAGGGAGCAGGTGTGTTGTGGCGCGGCGCGGGGCGGGGCCGGAGTACGCCGGGCCCGGTCGACCCCCGTGGCGGCCGGGCCGGGCGTACTCGTTCGGAGAGGGCTTCGGCTACCGGCTCAGGGACGACGCGCGAAGTCCATCGTCCAGTTGAGCAGCCAGTTCTCGCCCCCGTCGACCGAGAAGTACTGCTCCCAGCGCGGCGATTCGGAGCGGGTGCCGCACCACACGAACCGCACCCGGACCGCTTTCCCGTCGTGCGTGTCCTCGCCCTCGAAGACACCGCGGTCACCGTCGAACCGCCCGACGACGGGCGGGAAGAGGACCCCCGTCCGACGGCTCGCCCAGTACAGCGACCACTCCTCGCGCTCCCGGTCGAACAGCCGCAGCGTGAGACCGCCGAAGCCCTTCGTCGGGAAGTCGATCTCGTCGAAGCTGGCCCCGCCGTCGAAGTGCCGCGAGATGTGGGAGACGGCCGGGAACTCCTCCCACTCGCTGTCCGGGTCGAGGAAGTCGGTACGCCAGCGGTTGGTCACGTCCCAGCTGCCCACCGCGAAGTCGAAATCGTTCATGCGAGGACCGTAGGAGCGTTCCACTGACATCCTGTGTCAGTGAAGTCCAGCCGCCTGCTCTCGATCCTGCTGCTGCTCCAGACCCGCGGGCGGATGACCGCCGCCGAGCTCGCGCGGGAGCTGGAGGTGTCCGTCCGTACCGTCTACCGCGACGCGGAGGCGCTGGCCGCCGCGGGCGTACCGCTCTACGGGGACGCCGGGCACAGCGGGGGCTACCAGCTGCTCGCCGGCTACCGCACCCGGCTCACCGGGCTCAGCTCGGGCGAGGCGGAGGCCCTCTTCCTGACCGGAATGCCTGGTCCCGCGGCCGAACTGGGCCTCGGTCGGGCCCTGTCGGCGGCTCAGCTCAAGCTCCGCGCGGCCCTGCCGCCCGAACTGCGCGCCCAGGCGGACCGGATGCGGCTGCGCTTCCACCTGGACGCGCCGGGCTGGTACGCGGAGCACGAGGAGACCCCGTACCTGGCGCAGGTGGCCGACGCCGTGTGGCGGGGCCGGGTGATCGAGGTGCGCTACCGGCGCTGGAAGGAGCCGCGGGAGGTGGACCGCCGGCTCGCCCCGTACGGCCTGGTCCTCAAGGCGGGCCGCTGGTACCTCGTGGCGGGCCCGGCCGGCCCGCGTACCTACCGCGTCGACCAGATCCTGCACGTCACGGAGACCGAGGAGGTGGTGGAGCTGCCGGAGGGCTTCGACCTGGCGGAGCACTGGCGCCGGGCCCAGGCCGACTTCCACGAGCGGCTCCACCCGCAGGAGGCGGTCGTACGCCTCTCCGGGCGCGCGGCGGCGGGGCTGGCGGGCGTCCAGGCCCGGGCCCTGGCCGCCACCGGCGAGCCGGATCCCGAACTGCCCGGCTGGACCCGGGCGGTGCTCCCGATCGAGTCGGAGTCGCACGCGGAGGCGCAGTTCCTGGCCCTGGCGGCCGACGCCGAGGTCTTGGCCCCGGCCTCGCTGCGGGCCCGCATCAAGGCCTCCCTCACGGCGATGACGGCCCGCTACCGTTGAACCCTTTCGTCCGCCGGGACACCACTGCGATGCTCACCGTCATGAAGACGAAGAGCGCACTCCTCGCCGCCCTCGGCACCCTCGCACTGGCCGTGGCCGTAGCCAACGGCTGGGGGCAGGACTGGCCGGACGACTACACCCCGAACCGGACCTCGGCATCCGCGAACGGCTGGGGCGCCGACTGGCCCGGCGCCTCCACCACCCCGCAGGCTTGGGGCGAGGACTACCCGGACGGCGAAACGGCGGAGAACGTCCAGCACGCCGACGCCATCCCGCAGGGGGACGGCGTCTGGCTCTGAGGGCCCGGGGCGACGGCCGAGGGCCCGGGCCGACGGCCGGCGCGGAACCCCCAGATCGTCCTGAGTACCCGCACTCATGTGCCGGGCGCCCATGTCCGGTTGAGTGGAGCCATGGACCTGGACCGGAACCCGGACACTTCGCGGGACGGGCGGGCGTTCATCGCGCCGCTCGTCTCCACCCTGCTGACGCTGCCGCTGGCCGCCGTCGCGTTCTTCTTCGTCGGAATCTCGCCCATGGCGTGCGACTCCTGCGAGGACGCCGCGAGCGACCGCTTCGACGCCTCGTACGAGATCGCGTTCCCCGTCTTCGGCTTCGGCCTGCTCGTGCCGCTCGTCCTGCTCGTGGCCTGCTGGGGGCTGCCCTGGCAGCGGCGCAACGCCGCACGGCGGGTGGGGCTCGCGCTGCTCGCCCCGGCCGCCGTGGTGCTCGCTTACATCACCTTCCACGCGCTCGTCGACTGGCCCTAGAGAGCGGCTCGGCAGGCCGTCAGTCGATGCCCTGGGCGAAGCGGAAGAAGCGGTGCGGGTCGTACGCGCGCTTGACCGACCGGAGCCGGGAGTAGTTCAGGCCGTAGTAGGCCTGGCGCCAGTTCGTCAGGGCCGGGTCCATGTAGTTCTGGTACGACCGGTGCGTCGAGTACGGGTCCATCGTGGTGAAGCCGTTGTCCACCCAGGCCTGGCCGCGGTCCTTCTCGTCCTGGCCGAGGTCCTGGCGGGTGAGGCCCACCGAGTAGCCGGCGTTGAAGAGCGCGTCGCGGTGGACGAAGGCGGTGGCGGTCGGGGCGACGTCGTTGATCTTCCCGCCGTAGGCGAAGAGCCCCAGGAAGCGGAACTGGCCGGGGCGGGCATCGTTCGTGAAGGCTCCCAGGGCCGCTTCGGCGGCGGTGCGGGTCCATGCCCGGGAGAAGAACATGTTGCGACCGGTCGAGTAGTTGTCGCGGGGCAGCTGGGCGTCGGGCGAGTAGCCGATCCGGTGGCACTCGGTGACGGTCTTGGTGCCGCAACCGAAGACGTTCATCATCGCCTCCCGGTACGGGAGCTCGGCGACCTGCCGGGTGGCGGACGGCCGCCCGACGGCGGCGACGAGCTGGTCGAGGGCGCGGTCGCAGGCGGCCTTCGGACCGGCGTAGCCGCCGGTGAGGACGACGTACGGCTCGCTGCCCGCGGGCGCGTCGGTGGAGAGCAGGAACATCAGTTCCGAGGAGAGCTCCCGCGGCGCGGTCGCGATCCAGTCCTGCCAGGCCAGGATCACCTGGACGGCGTCGGCCCAGCCGAAGGTGAGGTTGTAGGTGGTGAGCGACGGGATCTGGACCGGCCGCACCTCGAAGTCCGTGACGACACCGAAGTTGCCGCCGCCACCACCGCGCAGGGCCCAGTACAGGTCGGGGTGCTCGTCCTGCGAGGCCCGCACGGTGCGACCGTTGGCCAGGACGACCCGGGCCGAGACCAACCGGTCGGCGCCCATGCCGAACTTGCGGGAGGCGTAGCCGAGTCCGCCGCCCTGCAGCCAGCCGCCCACCGCGACCGTGGCACACGTACCGGACGCCACCTGGATGCCGTACGGGGCGAGCGAGTCGAGGACGTCCACGCCCTGGCTGCCGGGGCCCAGGTGGACGGTGTCTCCGGGGCGGACGCTGTTGAGGCGGGAGACGTCGATGACCAGGCCCGGAGTGGTCGAGTAGCCGGCCTGGCTGTGCCCGCCGCTGCGCACCGCGGGAGCGAGGCCGTGGTCCTGGGCGAAGCGTACGCACGCGGCCACGTCGGCCTCGCTGGTGCAGTAGGCGATGGCCTGCGGGTGGATGGCGTCGAACTGGGCCAGCTGGAGCTGCTTGGCCGTGTCGTACGTCGGGTCGGAGGGCAGGACGAGGCGGCCGGACAGTCCGTTCTGCAGGGTCTTCCAGGGGGTGGCACCGGCGGCCTGTGCGGGCATGAGCCCACCGCTGCCGGCGGTCAGTGCGGCAGCGGCACCGACACCGGCCCCGGCGCGGATGAGTGAGCGCCTGCTGAGCACGTGGACCACGCTCCGTTCCGTCCCGCGGGCGGGACAAGGGCGTCCTGGCGTGCAGGACGAGGGCATTGAGTGCTCGCAGCTTCGTCGATCGACACCGGATCACGGTCCGGGTCGGGCCCTAGTCCGTCACAACCCGGGCAGGACGCCCCTGGTGCTCTGGCGAGCTGACGGAGTCGGGACGCGGTCGGCAGGTCGGCCGCGGGGCGCTGCCTATGGTGACGCTCCGGATCAATGAGCAGGGGTGATCGTCCGAGATGGGCACGTTGCGTTGGCTGACCGCCGGGGAGTCCCACGGACCGGCACTGGTCGCGACGCTGGAGGGCCTTCCCGCCGGCGTCCCGGTCACCACCGAGCTGGTGGCCGACCACCTGGCCCGGCGCCGGCTCGGTTACGGGCGCGGCGCCCGCATGAAGTTCGAGCAGGACGAGATCACCTTCATCGGCGGCGTCCGGCACGGGCTGTCGCTGGGTTCCCCCGTCGCGGTCATGGTGGGCAACAGCGAGTGGCCCAAGTGGGAGACGGTCATGTCCGCCGACCCCGTGGATCCCGCCGAGCTGCGGCAGACGGGCCGGGGCGCGCCGCTGACCCGTCCGCGGCCCGGGCACGCCGACCTCGCCGGGATGCAGAAGTACGGCTTCGACGAGGCCCGGCCGGTCCTGGAGCGCGCCAGCGCCCGGGAGACCGCCGCGCGGGTCGCGCTCGGCGCCGTCGCCCGCTCCTTCCTGGCCGAGGTCGCCGGGATCGAGATCGTTTCGCACGTGGTGGAGCTGGGCGCGGCCAAGGCCCCGTACGGGCTCTGCCCTGGCCCCGGTGATGTGGAGGAGCTCGATGCCGACCCGGTGCGCTGCCTGGATGCGCGTGCTTCCGCGGCGATGGCCGCTGAGATCGACCGGGCCCACAAGGACGGCGACACCCTCGGTGGCGTGGTGGAGGTGCTGGCGTACGGGGTCCCCGTGGGGCTCGGCTCGCACGTCCACTGGGACCGACGGCTCGACGCACGTCTGGCCGCTGCGCTGATGGGGATCCAGGCCATCAAGGGTGTGGAGGTCGGCGACGGCTTCGAGCTGGCCCGGGTCCCCGGGTCGCGCGCGCACGACGAGATGGCCGGCACGCCGGAGGGGATCAAGCGGACCTCCGGGCGTTCCGGTGGCACCGAGGGCGGGCTGAGCACGGGCGAGCTGCTGCGCGTACGGGCCGCGATGAAGCCCATCGCGACCGTGCCGCGCGCGCTCGCCACCGTGGACGTGGCGACCGGTGAGGCGGCCGCCGCGCACCACCAGCGGTCCGACGTGTGTGCCGTGCCGGCCGCCGGGATCGTGGCCGAGGCGATGGTGGCGCTGGTGCTGGCCGACGCGGTGGTGGAGAAGTTCGGCGGGGACTCGGTCCCCGAGACCCGGCGCAACGTGCGGTCGTACCTCGACCACCTGCGGATCCGGTGAGCGGGCGGCCGTACGTCCTGCTGTCCGCCGCGATGAGCGTGGACGGGCGGCTCGACGACGCGAGCCCCGACCGGCTGATGCTGTCCTCACCCGAGGACTTCGACCGGGTCGATGCCGTACGTGCGTCCTGCGACGCCCTGTTGGTCGGCGCGAGCACGGTGCGGAAGGACGATCCGCGGCTGCTGGTGGGTGATCCGGGACGGCGGGCGGAGCGGGTGGCCCGGGGCAGGCCCGCCCATCCGCTCAAGGTCACCGTCACCGCGTCGCCACGGCTCGATCCCGGTCTGCGCTTTTGGCACTGCGGCGGCGCGAAGGTGGTGTTCACCGTGGACGGGAGCGTGCGGCCGCTGCGCGAGGCGCTCGACGGGCTGGCGGAAGTGATCGGTGTGGGCCCCGAGCTGGACTGGACGCGGGTGTTGGAGGAGCTCGGCCGCCGTGGTGTGGAGCGGCTGATGGTGGAGGGCGGTACGTCCGTGCACACGCAATTGCTCGCTCTGGACCTGGCCGATGAGCTCCAGGTCGCCGTGGCCCCGCTGCTGGTGGGGCAGGAGGGCGCGCCGCGGCTGGTGGGCGGAGGCGACTTCCCGGGCGGGCCGGCCGCTCGGATGAGACTTTTGGACGTGAAGGTGGCGGGCGACGCCGTCGTGCTGCGCTACGCGCCGAAGGAGCGTGTGCTGTGACGCCGTTGTACCTGTCGGACGAGGAGTGGATGCGGCGGGCGATCGCCCTGTCGCGGCTGTGCCCGCCCAGCCCGGGCGCGTACTCGGTCGGGGCGGTGATCGTGGACGCCGGCGGGATGGAGCTCGCGTACGGGTACAGCCGCGAGGGCGACGCGAGCGTGCACGCGGAGGAGTCGGCGCTGGCCAAGCTGGTGCCGGGCGATGCCCGGCTGCGGTCGGCGACGCTCTACTCGACGCTGGAGCCCTGTTCGGAGCGGCGGTCGCGACCGGATCCGTGCGCGCGCCTGGTCATCGCGGCCGGGGTGCGACGGGTCGTCATCGCCTGGCGCGAGCCGGCGCTCTTCGTGGCGGCCTGCTCGGGGGTGGCGGACCTGCGTGCGGCGGGGATCGAGGTCGTGGAACTCACGCGGCTCGGGGAAGCGGCACGACGGGTCAACGCGCACCTGCCGGCCGTGGGTTCCGGGGGAAGCTGACGTACTCCCCGAACCGGAGTTGATCTCTCCGCACTCTGTGGACAAGGTGATCTACACCAGCGCGGGACCGTGCCGCCGTCCGTCACCGGTACGGCCGGGACATCGCCGCACACATCCGGAGGTATTTGCATGTCTGAGACGCTTCGTGTAGCCGTCATCATCGCCAGTGTCCGTGAGGGGCGTTTCGGCCCGATCATCGGGAACTGGTTCACCGAGTTCGCCCGCAAGCGGGAGAACCTGGACATCGACGTGATCGACCTGATCGAGCACGACCTGCCCCACCAGCTGTCGCAGACGCCGTCGGACGAGGTCAAGGCCGTGCTGGCCGGTGTCTCCCCGCGACTGGCCGCCGCCGACGCCTTCATCGTGGTCACCCCGGAGTACAACCACTCCTTCCCGGCCTCGCTGAAGACCCTGATCGACTGGCACACCACCGAGTGGCACGCCAAGCCGGTCGGCTTCGTCGGCTACGGCGGTCTCGCGGGCGGTATGCGCGCGGTCGAGCAGCTCCGCCAGATCTTCGCCGAGTGCCACACGGTCACCGTCCGCGACACCGTCGGCTTCCACGGCCCGTGGGGCCAGTTCGACGAGCAGGGCACCCTGATCGACCCCACCCAGGCGGAAGCCGCGGCCAAGACCCTCCTCGACTCCGTCGAGTGGTGGGGCACCGCGCTGAAGGCCAAGAAGGCCCTCGCCCCGTACGGCGGCTGACCGCCGGTCCACCCCCTCCGACCCGGCCCACCCTCCTGGGGTGCACCGCAGCCCAGGAGCAACAATGAGTCACCGCACGGACTTTCCCCCGCTCACCGACCGGCCCCGGGCCGCTTTCCGTGGTGCGGCCGGTCCCGCCCTGCCGGCGGAGCCGTCCGTGGCGCCCGTGGTCGCGTCCATCTCCCTGCTGGGGATGCTGGTGGTGGGTCAGCTGTACGTGGCGATCCCGCTGCTGCCGGACATCGGGCGGGCCTGGGGGGTGGACCAGGCGTCGGCCACGTGGGCGACGTCCGCGTACGCGGTGACGTACGCGATCATCTCGCTGTTCAGCGGGGCGCTGGCCCGGCGGTTCGGCACCCGGGCGGTGCTGGTGGCCGGGGTCTGCGCGCTGGCCGTGGTGACGGCCTGTGTACCGCTGGCCGAGTCCTTCGGGGCCGGGCTGGCGTTGCGGGCGGGTCAGGGCCTGTTCGCCGGTGTGTACGTACCTCTGGTGTACGCGTACCTGAACACGCACGTGCCGGCGTCGAAGCTGCCGACCGCGCTCACGATCGTGTCCGCCTGCATGGCGGGCACGATCGTCGCAGGTCAGGTGGAGTCGCAGCTGCTGGCCGCGGTCGTCGGCTGGCGGGGCACCTTCTGGGTGACCGCGCCGCTGCTGCTGGCGGGGGCGCTGTTGCTGCGCCGGGTGCTCGATCCGGTGGATCCGGCGAGGAGCGCGGACGCCGCCTCCCGGGCGGGGGCCGACCGCAGGAAGCTGTGGGCGGGCCTGCTGCCGCTGTACATCGTCGGCTTCACCTGCTCCAGCACCATGACCGCCGTGTACACGAGCGTGCAGCTCTACGGTCCGGCCGAACTGGTGGGTGACGGTCAGGCGATGCTGACGCTGCGCGCCACGGCGATCCCCGCGCTGGTGCTGGGCGTCCTCGTGGCTCCGCTGCTCGGCCGGATCCCCGCGCGGCCGCGCGGGGCCGGGGCCTTCGCCGTGGCGGCGGCGGGGATCTGCGGAGCCGGGCTGTTCGGCGGTACGGCCGCCGGGCTCGCCGGGGCGATGTTCGTGTTCATGCTGGGCGTGGCCGCGATCGGCCCCGCCGTGGTGCAGGAGATCGGCACGGCGGCGGGTACCGCCCACGGGGTCATGGCGACCGCGTTGTACGGGTTCACCCTCAACATCGGCGGCGGGGTGGGCGCGCAGATCCCCCTGGCGTTCGGCGAGGTGAGGGGCGTGGGCCTGTTCATGTCGGCGCTGCTCGGCGGCTGCGTGCTGCTGCTCGTGGTGACCGGTCGCCGGGCGCTGCGCGGCTGACGGGGGGACGTGCGGGCCGGCCCGCGGTGCGGGGCACGGACCCGACGTACGGGTGCACCCGACGCGTTCGACGCCACGGCTCGCGACCGGCAGGCGGGGAACACCCGTCCGGCACACGGGGCGGGCACGCAGCCGACGCGAAGAGCGGCCCGGCCGGCACACGGGCCGCTCACGGCCGATGTGAGAGCGCGCGGCCGGTGTACGGGACCGCGGAACCTGACGGACTCCCGCGCGGAACCCGACGGATGGCCGCGCTTACCTGACGTACTGGGGCCGCCCGCCTCGGCAGGGCGTGCCACGCGGAACAGGATCGTCTCAAGGCCCCGGCACCCACGAACCGGTTACGAGCGGGGGCGATCGAAAGGGAGTTTCCGCACACCATGACGAACATCGCTGTCATCTACTACTCGTCCACCGGCTCCACCCACAAGCTCGCCGAGGCCGCCGCCACCGCGGCCGAGAAGGAGGGCGCCGAGGTACGCCTGCTGCGCATCGCGGAGATCGCGCCGAACGGTGAGGCCGCGAGCCGTGACGGCGCCGCCGGCCACCAGGACGCCACCAAGGACATCCCCGTGGTGACGCTCGCGGACCTGGAGTGGGCGGACGGCATCCTGCTGGGCACCCCGGTGCACTTCGGTCTCGCCGCCCCGCAGCTGATGCACTTCATCAACTCCACGTCGAAGCTGTCGATCGAGGGCAAGCTGCTGAACAAGGCGGTCTCCGCCTTCGCGTCCGGCTCGGCGGCCCACGGCGGACAGGTCTCCGCGATCCTCGCCCTGCACAACGCGATCACCCACTGGGGTTCGGTCATCGTCTCCACCGGTTCGACCGACCCGGTGCTGTACAAGCCGAAGAACGGCAACCCGTACGGGGCTTCCGCCGTCGTCGGCGGCAACCCGGGCCAGGTGCCGGAGGAGAACCTCGAGGCCGCCGCCTTCCAGGCGCGCCGTACGCTCCGGGTCGCGTCCGTGATCAAGACGCTGGACGCCTGATGCTCGACGACGTGCTGGTGTCGGCGTACCTGGCGCGGATCGGGGCCTCGCGCCCCGCGCGGCGGGACCTGGCGACGCTGGCCGAGCTGACGGAACGGCACGTGCTGTCGGTCCCGTTCGAGAACCTCGACTACCACCTGGGCCAGGAGATCCACCTGGACGAGCGGGTCGTCGACAAGATCGTCCACCAGGGGCGGGGCGGTGGCTGCTACGAGGTGAACCCCGCCTTCGGGATGCTGCTGACGGCCCTCGGCTACCAGGTGGAGATCCTTTCGGCGCGGGTGCACCGCCCGGGCGGGCTGGGTGCCCCACTGGGGCATCTGGTGCTGCGGGTGACCCTGGACGGGGCGGCGTACCTGGTGGACGTGGGCTTCCGGCGCAACGCGCGGCGCCCGCTGCTGCTGGGGACCGGGGAAGTGCAGTTCGACCCGCAGGGCGCGTACGCCTTCGGACCGGAGCAGCAGGGCGAGTTCGACCTGGTGCTGGACGGCGAACCGATGTACCGGGTGGACGGCCGGCCGCGCGAGCTGGGTGACTTCCGGCCTTCGCTGTGGTGGTTCCGCACCTGCCCCGACTCGCCGTTCCTGCAGGACGTGTTCTGCTCGCTGCCGACGGTCGAGGGCCGGATCACGTTGAAGGGCCGCACGCTGACCCGGCGCGTCCACGGCACGGTCAGCGAGGAGCTCCTCGCCGATGACGCGGACGTGTTCGCGGCCTACCACAAGTACTTCGGGCTGACGCTGGACCGGCTGCCGGACGAGCCGGTGCGTCCCGAAGGATCGCGCGGCGTCGCCGTCGAGTAGCCCCGCGCCGCCGTCCGTTCCTCCGCGTCCCCATCCGTTCCCGTCCGTTCCCATCCGTTCCCCACTGCTCCCACTTCCCCCCACCGGGCCCCTCCTTCCCACCCCCAGGAGAGATCATGACCACGCCTGTCACCGCACCGGCGGAACTGCCCAACGCCTTCCTGCGCGCTTTCAACGCCCGTGACCTGGAGGCGATCGACCGCCTCTTCGAGCCCGGCGCGGTGCGCGTGCTCACCCCCGGGAACGTCGTCACCGGCGACGGCCGGCGTGCGGCGACCAGCAGTTTCATGGCCCTCGGAATTCCGATGAAACTCTCGGTGCGCCACTGCTACGAGTACGGCGATCTGGCACTGCTGTTGTGTGACTATCTGATCAAGGGTGTCAAGCCGGACGGAACTCCCGTACACCACGAGGGCACGGCCACGGATGTGGTGCGCCGGGGCGCGGACGGCGCATGGCGCTATGCGATCGACAACCCGCCGGGAATTGACCGCGAGACCGTCAATCCCTGATTCCCACGAAGAGAGACGGAATATCCGATGACCAATGTCGCGATTGTCTACTACTCCGCCACCGGCAACATCCACAAGCTCGCGGTGGCCGCCGCGGAAGCCGCGGAGAAGGCGGGCGCGCAGGTCCGCCTGCGCCGCGTGGCCGAGATCCAGGAGACCACGCTCGCGCCCAACTACACCGCGTGGACCGAGGCGTACGAGGAGCACACCGGCGGCAGCAGCCGCGAGGTCGAGATCGCCACGATCGACGACCTGGACTGGGCCGACGCCGTCATCTGGGGCACCCCGGGCCGGTACGGCGCGATGGCCGGACCGCTCAAGCACTTCATCGACCAGACCTTCGAGCTGCACGCCCGCGCGGGCCTGAAGAACAAGGCCATGTCCTCGTTCACCTCCACGGGCACCCAGCACGGCGGCCAGGAGTCGACCATCCTGTCGCTGTCGAACGTCTTCTACCACTGGGGCGCGATCATCGTGCCGCCGGGCGTCACCGACCCGATCCTGCTCGCCCCGAGCAATGGGAACCCGTACGGCGTGAGCGCCACGTCCGGCCTGCAGGCCGTGCCCGGCCAGCTCGCGCAGAACGTGACCGAGGACAACCTCGCCGCCGTCGGCTACCAGACCGTGCGCACGATGGAGATCGCCGCGGCGATCAAGCAGGGGCTCGCGAAGTAGCACGCACGGACCCGCCCCTTCCTGCCGGCCCAGGCAGCGGAACAAGCCCGTAGTGGGAATGCCCACTACGGGCTTTTCCTCGTGCGCGCATTTCCTCGCATGTTTTCCTTTGTGGCCTTTTCCCCTGGTGGTGCCCCGCGTTTTGCCACGATCGGTGACCTGATTTCATCGATCTGACACAGTCAATCGTCTGCTATTGGGCCTGCGGTGCTCCGGTGCGAACTTGAACTCATGCTCCGGATACCCAAGAACAAGACGCCGCTCTATCTCGGCCTCGTCGCCGAGGAGGCTGCCGCCCAGTTCGGCGCCAACACCATCACGCTCGACCGCACCATGGACGCCCTCCCCGAGGTCGGCCAGGTCCTGACGGTCGCCACGTTCGCCGAGCTGATAGCCGAGATGGCGAACCGTCTCTGGGCCACCGGTGTCCGGCCCAGCGACCACGTCGTCATCCACAAGACCAACAACTTCGACATCACCCTGTTCGCCTGCGCCGCGTCCCGCATCGGTGCCGTCCCGGTGATGCTCTCCGCGCACCTCGACGGGGAGACCATCAACGCGCTGCTGCAGCGGCTGCCCTCCCCCACGCTCCTGACGGACGCCGCCAAGCTGACCGGTTCGCTGGCCGGCTCGCCGCTCGCCGAACTCACCGCGCGGGTCATCTCCGTCACCGAGCCGGTCGAGGGCGCCATCACGCTCGCCGACCTGGCCGGCGCCCCCGAGCGCACGCCGGTGACGCTGCACCCCGACTCGCACGCGATCATGACGCACACCTCGGGCACCACCGGCATCCCGAAGCTCGTGGTGCACTCGGCCCGCTCCATCGGCTCGCGCTACCGCTGGCAGGACAAGGTCGTCAGCATGCTGCGCCAGCGCGAGCCCATCCTGATGCACGTCTCGTACGTGCACTCGCGCATGTACCCCGGCATCGCCGCGATGATGAAGCGCAACAAGCCGATGGTGTTCCTCGACGACGCCGAGCCCGCCAAGGTCGCCGACGCGATGGTCAAGTACCGTCCCGGCGTCTTCGAAACGCACCCCAACTCGTTCCTGGAATGCGAATCGATCCTGGACGACCCCCGCAAGCCGTTCAAGACCGTCCGCTTCTACAACAGCACCTTCGACGCCATCCACCCCGGCACCATGGACAAGTTCCTGCGCGCCTCGGAGCGTACGAACCCGGTCTTCCTCCAGGTCTACGGCCAGAGCGAGTGCGGCCCGCTGGTGGCCCGCCCGTACACCCGCAAGACCGTCATGAAGGCCGACGGCCGCTGCCAGGGCTACCCGACCCCGGGCATCACCAAGTACCGCCTGGTCGCCCGCAACGGCAAGAAGCCCTCCCGCGAGAACCCCGGCTACATCGACGTGGCGACCGCGGGCCGCGCCCTGACCTACTACGGCGAGGCCGAGCGCTTCGACAAGCAGGTCGACGGCGAGTGGTGGCGCGGCGGCGACGTCGGCTACCGCACGAAGTGGGGCTGCCTGCACCTGCTCGACCGCGAGGTCGACCAGATCCCGACCATCCACTCCACCCTCGAGGTCGAGGACACCGTCCTGCACCGGCTGCCCGAGCTCACCGAGCTCGTCATCGTCCCGGGCCCCGCGCAGGAGCCGGTGCCGGTCGTCTGCACCAAGGACGACGCGCCGCTCGACCTGGCCCGCTGGAGCCGCGCCATCGCCGACCAGTCGGACATGGCCGACCCGATCCAGATGAAGCTGGGCGAGCTGCCCCGCACGGCCACCGCCAAGATCAAGCGCCTGGAGCTGGCCCGCCGGCTGGCCGACCAGGTGACGCACGAGCTGGCCTCCTGAGCCT
This sequence comes from Streptomyces sp. NPDC059874, assembly GCF_042731135.1. NCBI lineage: Bacteria > Bacillati > Actinomycetota > Actinomycetes > Kitasatosporales > Streptomycetaceae > Streptomyces > Streptomyces sp. NPDC059874. Next base: position 60,734 of record NZ_JBHWJY010000013.1, on the reverse strand, counting down.
GGACCGCCGCTCCCCCCACACCCCCTGAACGAACCCCCTGCACACCCGAACGCCCACACCCCCGACCCGACACCGGAGCTCGACTGCCATGTCCACCAACACGGAAGGCCGGCGCAAGCGCCTCGGCCTCACCCTCGCCCTGCTGGCCTTCGCCCAGCTGATCATCTCCATCGACTACAACATCGTCTACGTGGCCCTGCCCGACATCGGCAGCGGCCTCGGCTTCTCCGCCCAGAACCTCCAGTGGGTCGTCAGCGCCTACGCCGTCGCCTTCGGCGGGTTCCTCCTCCTCGGCGGCCGCGCCTGCGACCTCTTCGGCCCGCGCCGCATGTTCGTCCTCGGACTCGGCCTCTACGCCGGCTCCTCGCTGCTCGGCGGCCTCGCCGGCTCCCCCGAGGTGCTGATCGCCGCCCGCGCGATCCAGGGCATCGGCGGCGCCTTCCTCTTCCCGGCCACCCTGACCCTGGTCTCGACGAGCTTCGCGGAGGGCAAGGAGCGCAACCGCGCCTTCGCCGTCTGGGGCACCGCCGGCGGTAGCGGCATGATCGTCGGCTCGCTGCTCGGCGGCGTGCTCACCGAGTCCCTCGGCTGGGAGTCCGTCTTCTACGTCAACGTGCCGCTGGCCGGCATCGCCATGCTGCTCGCCTTCCCGCTGATCCAGCCCGACGCCGTCCAGAGCAGCGGCCGCAGCTTCGACCTGCTGGGCGCGCTGACCTCCACCATCGGCATCACCGCGATCGTCTTCGCCCTGGTCCAGGGCCCGGAGTCCGGCTGGACCGCCCCGGTCGTCCTCGGCGCGCTCGCCCTCGGCGTGGTCCTGCTCGTCGCGTTCTTCGTCATCGAGAAGAACTCGGCCGACCCGCTGCTGCCGCTGGCCCTCTTCGGCAACCGCAACCTCACCACCGCCGTCGGCGTGACCTTCTTCTACATGGCCAGCTTCGGCACCCTGCTGTACTTCCTCACGGTCTACTTCCAGGGCGTCCACGGCTACAGCCCGCTGGAGACCGGTCTCGCCTTCCTCGTCCCGATGGTCGCCATCGCCATCGGCGCCCAGACCGCGGGCGGCCTCGCCACCAAGCACGGCATCCGCGCCATCATGATCGGCGCGATGGTCATCGGCGTCATCGGCACCGGCATCCTCGGTTTCACCATGGCGACCGACGCCTCGTACTGGATCCTCGTCCCCGGCATGATCGTCATGGGCCTGGGCCAGGGCGCCGGCTACACCCTGATGTTCGGTGCCGCCGCGATCGGCGTCGCCCCCGAGGACCAGGGCATCGCCTCCGGTGTCGCCTCCACCACCCAGCAGATCGGTGGCGCCGTCGGCCTCGCCGTCCTCGTCGCCATCGCCAACTCCGGGCTGGAGGGCCAGGCCGGTGAGGCCCTGCGCACCGCCACCACCGACGGTCTGCGCACGGCGGTCTTCATCGCCGCCGTCGGCATCGGGATCGTCGCACTGATCGCCCTGGGCCTGAAGAAGCCCGAGCCGCAGGCGCAGACCGCGCCGGCAGCCGAGCGCCGGCCGGAAACCGTCGGAGTCTGATCCGGCGCCCCGGCGCACGTACGGCGAGAGCCCCCACCCGACAGGGTGGGGGCTCTCGCCGTTCGTTCACGCCGCGCGCTACACGGAGGCGAGCAACGCGTCGGCGGAGTCCGGGAGTTCACGGCCGAGCAGGGAACGCAGCCGCGGGTAAGCCGCCGCGTCGCCGGCGAGGATCCCACCGAGCAGGCATTCCCCCTCGGAGTCGAGGACGAGCTTGGCGTACACGTCGCCGCCCGCGGATTCCCGTACGAAGGACAGCGCGCCCGGGGTCTGCGCGTGGGCGTCGCCGAAGGAGGCGACGTCCACGCCCATCAGCTTGAGCTTGGTGGACATGTCGGCGCCCGGGAAGCGGGTCGGGCCGTCGCCGAGCAGCTGCCCCGCGACCGCCTCGGCCATCCGGTAGCCGGGGGCGACCAGGCCGTAGCAGCGTCCTTCCACGGCCGCGCACTCGCCGATGGCCCAGATGTACGGGTCCTCCGTACGGCAGTGGTCGTCGACGAGGAAGCCGCCGCGCTCACCGCGCGGCAGACCGGCCGGGCCGGCCAGGGAGTCCTGGGGGCGTACGCCGGCGGAGAAGACGACCAGGCCGGTCTCGATCGACGTACCGTCGGCGAAGACCAGGCGGGCCACGCTCCCGTCGGGGCCCGCCTCGATGTGGCTGGTCGCGACGCCGAGGTGGGTGGTGACGCCGAGTCCGTTCACGAGCCGGTCGAGCACGCGGCCGCCGCCCTCGTCGACCTGGACGGGCATCAGCCGCGGAGCCATCTCCACGACGTGCGGGGTCAGTCCGAGCAGCCGCAGGCCGTTGGCGGCCTCCAGGCCGAGGAGGCCGCCGCCGATCACCACTCCGGTGGTGGTGCGGGCGGCGGCCTCACGGATGGTGTCGAGGTCGTCGAGGGTGCGGTAGACGCAGGCACCGGGCAGGTCGCGGCCGGGCACGGGCGGGACGAACGGGATCGATCCGGTGGCGAGCACGAGGGCGTCGTAGGCGAGCCGGCCGCCGTCCGCCAGGGTGACGGTGCGGGCCTCGCGGTCAACGCCGACGGCCCTGGTGGAGAGTCGGAACTCCACCAGGGCGTCGTCGAACAGGGCCGGCCGTACGAGGCTGAGCTCGGCCGGGGTCGTGCCGTCCAGGGCCGAGGAGAGCTTGACCCGGTCGTAGGCGGGGTGTCTCTCCTCTCCGAGGACCACCACCCGCCAGGTTCCGTCCCGGTCGCGGGAGCGGAGCTCCTCCACGAGTCGGTGGCCGGTCATGCCGTGTCCGATGACGACGAGGGTGCGGGTGGTCATGCGGTGTCCTTTGCTGGGTGAGGGCCACCGCGCCGGTTCAACTGCCGGTCGCGGCAGCCTTGGTGGAGGCCAGGGCGGTGCAGATCGACTCCACCTGACGGGTGCAGCCACCACAGCCGGTGGTGGCGCGGGTGGCGGCGGCGAGGTCGGTGACCTCGCGGGCGCCGGCGTGCCACGCGTCGGTGAGGTCCTGGTGGGTGACGTTGTTGCAGAGACACACGACCGTGTCGGGGCAGAGCTCGGAGGAGCCCTTGCGCGCGACGCGGGGAGCGCGGCCCAGGAGCAGGCTCAGCCGGTCCCGCGGGACCGGCAGGTCGTGGACGTACAGCTCGGTCGTGGTGGCGATGGCCCGGTCGAAGCCGAGGAGCACGCCGGAGGCGATGCGCTCGCCGGTGAGTTCCAGGCGGGCGTAGCGGCCGTTCGCCGGGTCGTCGAGGGTGATCGTCTCGTCGGCGGGGGCGCTGCCCGGAATACCGAGGACGACGAGGCCGGGGCCCGCGATGCGGGGCCGCAGGACTCGGCGGGCGGCGGCCACGCCGCGGCCGCCGGTGGCCAGGTGGCGGGCCAGTGCCTCGGCCTGGGCCCAGCCGGAGGCCAGGGATCCGCCGCGGTTGCCGCGGTGCTCGGCGCAGTCGCCGATGGCGTGGATCAGCGGGTCGTCGGTGCGCAGACAGTCGTCGACGACGATGCCGGTGCGCACGCTCAGCCCGGCGGCGCGGGCCAGTCCGGTCTCGGGAAGGACTCCGGTGCACAGCAGCAGGGTCGCGGCGGGCAGGGCGCGGCCGTCGGCCAGGGTCAGGGTGCCGGGGGCGTACGAGGCCGCGGGCGTGCCGGTGACGACCTCGACGCCGGCGGCGGCGAGCCGGTCGGCGACGAGCGTGCCGGCGACCTTGTCCAGGAGGTGGTCCATGGGCCAGGGGCCGGGGTGGACGAGGGTGACGGGCCGGCCCACCAGAGCCAGCGCGAAGGCCGCTTCGACGCCCAGGGACCCGGCACCCAGGATGGTCACGGGGGTACGGGCGGCCGCCGCGGCCGGGTCGGTGAGCCGGGCGCAGTCGCCGAGGGTGCGCAGGACCGCGACGCCGGCGGCGGGGGCGCCGTCGGGGGCGCGCAGGCCGGGCAGGCCGGGCAGCAGCGGGGTGGCGCCGGTGGCCAGGACCAGCCGGGAGTACGGGAAGACGCGCCCGTCGGCGGTGTGCACCAGGCGGCGGGCGCGGTCGATGTCGACGGCGCACGCGCCGGTGTGGATCGTGGTGTCGCCGGGCGGCGGGGGCAGCTCCATCGCCTCCGCCGGCAGGCTGCCGTCGAGGGCGGAGGTGAGCAGCGCCCGGTGGTAGGCGGGGACGTCTTCGGCGCCGAGCACGGTGACCGGGCCATCGCAGCCGAAGTGGCGCAACCGGTCCAGGAGTTGGTGGGCGGCCGGTCCGTTGCCGATGACGAGGAGGGGGGCGGCGGGCGTGGTCGCGGTCATGTGCGGGCGTCCTGGAGGAGTGCGGCGGGCAGGGCTTCGGCGGGCACGGCCACGACCGCCTCGATCTCGATGTCCTCGTCGGCGTCGTCCGGGTCTGCCTCGGGGAACTCCAGCTCGGCGGGTTCGATGCGGACCGCGCACACCTTGAACTCCGGCATCCGGCTGCGCGGGTCGAGGGCGTCGTTGGTGAGCAGGTTGGCCCGCCCGGCGCCGGCGAAGTGGAACGGCAGGAAGACGGTGTCGGTGCGCAGCGTCGGGTCGAGACGCACCCGGGCGAGGGTGGTGCCGCGCGCCGAGCTGACCCGGGCGTGCCCGCCGTCGGTGAGGCCGGCCCGGGCGGCCGTGTCGGGGTGGACCTCGACGTGCGCCTCGGGGGCGGCGGCGATCAGCTGGGGCACCCGGCGGGTCTGGGCCCCGGACTGGTACTGGGCGAGGACCCGGCCGGTGGTGGCGTACAGCGGGTGCCCGGGGTGCGTCTCCTCGGCGGGCGGACGGTGTTCCACGTCGGCGAAGCGGGCGCGGCCGTCGGGGTGCGCGAACCGGTCGAGGAAGAGCCGCGGGGTGCCGGGGTGGTCCCCCGCTCCGTCGGGGTCCTGCGGGCAGGGCCAGTGCAGGGCCTCTCCCGCGTCGAGGCGTTCGTAGCTGATCCCGGAGTAGTCGGCGGGACCGCCCTGCGAGGCGCGGCGCAACTCCTCGAACACGGCCCTTGGTTCGGCCGGGTAGCGCTCGGGGAGGTCGCCCAGTCGGGTGGCCAGGTCCCGCAGGACGGCGAGGTCGGAGCGGGCGCCGGGCGGCGGGGTGAGCAGCCGGCGGCGGCGCAGGACGCGGCCTTCCAGGTTGGTGAGGGTGCCTTCCTCCTCCGCCCACTGGGTGACGGGGAGCACCACGTCGGCCATGCGGGCGGTCTCGGAGGGCACGAAGTCGGCGACGACGAGCAGGTCCAGGCTCGCCAGGCGCTCGCCGATGTGGGCGGCGCGCGGGGCGGAGACCACGGGGTTGGCGCCGAAGACGAGCAGGGCGCGCGGGCCGCCCTCGGTGCCGAGGGCGTCGAGGAGTTCGTAGGCGCTGCGGCCCGGGCCGGGCAGGGTGGCGGGATCGACGCCCCAGACTCCCGCGACGTGCTCGCGGGCCGCCGGGTCGGTGATCATCCGGTAGCCGGGCAGTTGGTCGGCCTTCTGGCCGTGCTCGCGGCCGCCCTGGCCGTTTCCCTGGCCGGTGAGGCAGCCGTAGCCGCTGCCTTCGCGGCCGGGCAGGCCGAGGGCGAGGGCCAGGTTGATGAAGGCGGCGACGGTGTCGGTGCCCTTGCTGTGCTGCTCGGCGCCGCGGCCGGTGAGGACGTACGCGCGGTCGGCGGCGGCGAGCATCCGGACGGCCTCGCGCTGGTCGCTGACGGGGACGCCGGTGACCTTCTCGACGCGCTCGGGCCACCAGGAAGCGGCGCGCTTCCACGCGGCGTCGAAGCCCGTGGTGCGCCGGTCGACGTAGGCCCGGTCGGCGTGGCCGTCCACGACGAGGATGTGGAACAGGCCGAGGGCGAGGGCCAGATCGGTGCCGGGGCGCGGCTGGAGGTGGAGGGCCGCGCGTTCGGCGGTGGGCGTGCGGCGCGGGTCGATGACGATCAGTCGGGCGGCGGTGAGGTGCCGCATCAGCGGGGGCATCGTCTCGGCGGGGTTGGCCCCGGCGAGCAGGATGGTGTCGGCGGACCCGAGGTCGGTGACGGGGAAGGGCAGTCCCCGGTCCAGGCCGAAGGCGGCGTTGCCGGCGGCCGCGGCGGAGGACATGCAGAAGCGGCCGTTGTAGTCGATCTGGCTGGTGCCGAGGGCGAGGCGGGCGAACTTGCCGAGCAGGTAGGCCTTTTCGTTGGTCAGTCCGCCTCCGCCGAAGACGCCCACGGCGTCGGGGCCGTGCTCGGCGCGCAGCCGGGCCAGGGAGGAGGCCACGGTGTCCAGTGCGGTGTCCCAGTCGGTGGGGCGCAGCGTGCCGGAGGCGTCGCGCACCATCGGGGTACGGATCCGGTCGGGGGTGGTCAGCAGGGCGGGGGCGGTCCAGCCCTTCTGGCACAGGCCGCCGTTGTTCACGGGGAAGTCCGGGTCGGGCTGGACGGTGGCCCCGCCGGCCCTGCCGTCGCGGTCGCCGGGGCTGAGCAGCGTGCCGCATTGCAGCGCGCAGTACGGGCAGTGGGTCCGTACGTGCCCGGCGCCGGCGGGCGGCTGCGGGGCGCCCGCCGGCTGCTGCGGGGCGCCGGCGGGCGTCCGGTCAGGCATTGACGCTCTCCCTGGAGGGGCGGTCGGCGGCGACTGCCTTCTCGCCCGCGGCGGTCGGCGCGGCGGCGCGCTCACGGCGCAGGTACACGGTCCAGGTCAGCGCCGCGCACAGGGCGTAGTAGCCGATGAAGGACAGGAAGGCGGGGGTGCCGCTGCCCGTGCCACCGCCGTAGGCGCTGCGGAAGGCGAGGTTGATGGCGACTCCGCCGAGGGCGCCGACCGCACCCGAGATGCCGATGGCCGCGCCGGACAGGCGACGGGCGGCGGCGAAGGCCCGGGTGGCGTCGTGGCCGGCCACGATGCGGGCCTCGGCCTGGTGGGTGAAGGCCGCGGGGATCAGCTTGTAGGTGGAGCCGTTGCCGATGCCGCTGAGCACGAACAGGACGGTGAAGCCGCCGATGAACACCGGCAGCGAGTGCCGGGCCGCGGCGAGGAGCAGCACCCCCGTCCCGGCGGCCATGCCGGCGAAGGTGAGGAGGGTGATCAGGGCGCCGCCGAACCGGTCGGCGAGCCACCCGCCCAGCGGCCGGGCGAAGGAGCCGAGCAGCGGGCCGAGGAAGGTGTACGAGGCCGCCTGCAGCGGGGTGGCGCCGAACTGGGTCTGCAGGACCAGGCCGAAGGCGAACCCGTAGCCGATGAACGAGCCGAAGGTGCCGATGTAGAGGAGCGAGATCAGCCAGGTGTCGCGGTGGGCGAGCGCCTCGCGCTGGGCTCCCGGGTCGGTCCGTACGGCGGCGATGTTGTCCATCTTCACGGCGCACAGCACGGAGATGAGCGCGATGAGCGGGAGGTAGAAGGCCGCGATGTACGCCGGGTGGGTGTCACCGGCGGTGGAGATGACGGTCAGGCCCAGCAGCTGGACGGCCGCGACGCCGAGGTTGCCGCCGCCGGCGTTCAGGCCCAGCGCCCAGCCCTGGTGGCGCCGGGGGAAGAAGCTGGTGATGTTGGTCATCGAGGAGGCGAAATTGCCTCCGCCGACCCCGCCGAGTGCGCTGATCACCAGGAACACCCACAGCGGGGTGCCGGGGCGCTGGATGAACCACACGGTCAGCAGCGCCGGCACCAGCAGGATGGCGGAGGCGAAGACGGTCCAGTTGCGACCGCCGAAGCGGGTGACGGCGTAGCTGTACGAGGGGCGCAGGAGGGCGCCGACCAGGGTGGGGGTGACGACGAGGAGGAACTTCTCGTCCGGTGCGAATCCCAGGCCGATCTTGGGCGTCATGAACAGCACCAGGACCGACCACATGCTCCAGATGGAGAAGCCGATGTGTTCGGAGGCCACGGACAGGTAGAGGTTCCGGCGCGCGACGCGCTTGCCGCCGCGCTCCCAGTACTGCTCGTCCTCCGCGTCCCAGTCCTCGATCCAGCGGCCCTTGGCGGATCTCGCGGCATTCATCGGTTCCTCCTTGTGTGGGATCCCGGTCAGGAATTGGAAGTGGTCTCTACGTCGGCGTCGGCCAGCGCGCGGTCGACGAGTGCGCCGGCGCCCCCGCTGTACAGGGCCGGGTCGCAGAGCCGCGCGATGGAGGCGGCGCAGAGTCCGTGCCCGGAGCCGGTCATCCCGGTGAGCACGGTGCTCAGGGGCTGCCCGCTTTCGGCGGCGACCGCCGAGGCCTTGGTCAGCAGCTGCTTCGCGGCGGCCTTGCCCAGGCGCGGGGCCAGGCGGGCGGCGATCCGCTCGGAGACCACCTGGCCTCCGGTGAGGTCGAGGTTCTCGCGCATCCGGGCGGCCCGGACCTCCAGCCCCTCGGCGAGTTCCACCGCCGTGTGGGCGGCGCCGCCGGTCAGGCGCAGGCACTCGCGCAGCAGCTGCCACTCGGCGTGCCAGACGCCGGCGGACCGCTCGTCCTCGGTGACCAGGCACTGCGTCAGGCCTGCCGCGATCACGGGGACTTGCAGGGCCGCCGCGCGGATCAGGGTGGCGAGCACCGGGTTGCGCTTGTGCGGCATGGCGGAGGAGCTGCCGCGGCCGGCGACGGCGGGCTCGGCGACTTCGCCCACCTCGGTCCGGGTCAGCGACTGCACGTCGACCGCGATCTTGCCGAGGGCGCCGGCGGTGAAGGCCAGCGCGGCGGCGAGGTCGGCGATCGGTGTGCGCAGGGAGTGCCAGGGCAGTACGGGGCGGGCGAGCCCGGTCTCGGCGGCGAAGGCGTCGACGAGCCGGTCGAGGTAGGGGTCAGCGGCGTCGGCCGCCACGTCCGGGCGGTCGATGTCGGCGTACTCCAGGTAGCCGGCGAGGGTTCCCGCGGCCCCGCCGAGCGAGACCGGCAGGCCTTCCTCCAGTACCCGGGCGAGGCGGGCGTCGGCGTCGAGGACGAGCCGGTGCCAGCCCGCCGCCTTGAGCCCGAAGGTGGTGGGCACGGCGTGCAGGGCCAGGGTGCGGCCGGCCATCAGGGTGTCGCGGTGGGTGGCCGCGAGGCCCGCCAGGGCCTGCGCGGTCCGGGCCAGATCGGCCCGGACCAGGCGCAGTGCCCGGGCGGCCACCAGCATGGCGCCGGTGTCGAAGATGTCCTGGCTGGTGGAGCCCCGGTGGACGTGGTCGGCGGCTGCCGGGTCGTGTTCGCGGACCACCGCCGTGAGCGCCTGGACCAGGCCGACGACCGGGTTGGCGGTCTCCCGCGCGGCGAGCGCGAGCCGGCGCAGGTCGAAGTTCTCGGCCCGGGCCGCGGCGGTGATGGTGTCCGCCGCGGTCTTCGGCAGCGTGCCGAGGCCCGCCTGGGCCCTGGCCAGGGCGGCCTCGGCGTCGAGCATGGCCTGGAGCCATGCCCGGTCGCCGACGGCCGCCTCGGCCGGGGTGCCGGCCCGCACGGGGGAGAGCAGGCCGGCGTCGGTGAGGAGGTCCTCCTCGGTCATACGATCACGCCGGGCAGGACGCCCTCGGCCGTGTCGTCGACCACCGCGCGGATACCGGCCGGGGCGTGCGCGACGGGCGGCAGGGCCAGGACGGCGCGGGCGATGGCGTCGGAGTCCCCGAGCGTCACCGAGTCCACGCCGGGCCGGATGCCCGCGGCCGTCACCCAGTGCACGGACTCGGTGGGCACGCCGTACGCGAAGCGGCGCGGGTGGGCGGTGCCGCGGGCGTCGATGAGCCGGTAGGGGCGCTCGGTGACCGCGAGGCCGCCGGTCTGGTAGCCGCCCTGCCCGCCGGTGATGACGTACGGCTTGGCCTGGTCGGTGTCCAGCAGGTGCTGGAGCAGCGGGTCGGCGGTGCGCCGCAGGTCGGGCTCGGGGAGCCGGGCCTCGATGAGGACCTGTGCCTTGATGGTGGCGCCCGGCACGGTCGCCGACTCGGCCAGGTACGTCTGGGAGTTGGTGTCGATGCGGACCTGGGTGCCGGGTCCGGTGAGGGTGAGGATGCCCGCCTCGATGAGGGCGATCATCTCCTCGATGCGGGTGGCCGGCGGGCCGATGGACAGGAAGCCGTTGAGCGGGGTGTACCAGCCTTCGAGGTCGTCGCGGTGCGAGTCCCCGTCGAGGCCGCCGTGGTCGACGGCGAGGCGGACCTCGTTGCGCAGGTCGCGCAGGACGTCGAGGGCCGACTTGATCGGGCCGCTGACGTTGCCCTGGCGGGCGGCGGCGACATCGGCGGTGAGGTACTCCACCAGCCACTTCTGGAAGGCGTCACGGTCGGCGAACTGCGTGTCGCCGTACGGGACGGAGAGCTTCTCCCAGCTCCAGTACTGCTCCTCGGGGATGCCGTACTCGGCGAGCAGCTCGACGCGGGCTTCGGCGTCCTCCAGGTCGAGGTAGCGCTCGACGAAGGCCTCGCGTTCCTGCGACTGGCCGTCCGCCGCGAGCAGGGCGCCGTAGTAGACGCTCTCCACCTCGCGCGAGATGAAGGGCCACAGGTCGGCGTTGAAGGTGACCGTCCCGCCGTCCTCGGCGCGCCGGCGCAGGCCCTGGACGTAGTCCGGGGTCAGCAGCTTGGGGTAGTAACGGCCGTACGCGCCCTTCTCGTTGTCGCCGCGGGCGTGGTACGGGATGCCGCGCCGGGAGAAGGCGTACAGCCGGGGCTCCTGCCCGGACGGCTGGTAGGCGAGCTTGCCGTTCTCGTCGCGGACGAAGACGCCGCCGCGGCCGTGGCTGAACAGCGACATGTAGTCGAAGAAGTTCAGGCCCAGCCCGCGCAGCAGCACCGACTGACCGGGCTTGATCTGCGCGAGGTCGGCGTCGGCCGGGTTGCCCGGCGTCAGGTACGTCAGGTAGTGGATGCGCGCCAGCGAGGCGGTGCGCGCCTCGCGCGGGGTCAGCCGGGCCGGGACGTGGCCCTGCGCCAGGATGATGGCGTCGAGGTTGTTCAGGCGGGTGCCGTCCTCCAGGCGGACGCCCTGCGGACCGCCGGGGATGCCCTGGGTGTCGGCGAGGGCGACGGCGCGGGAGCCGTGGACGTGGACGGTGACGTGCTTGGGGGCGCCGACGATGACGCGCTGGAAGCACTCGCCGAGGTAGCTGCCGTAGAAGGCGCGGGTCGGGTAGGTGTCCGGTCCCATGGCGGCGGCCTCGGCGAGGGTACCGTCGTCGTAGCCGCCGAACTGGCCGAGGACGGAGAGGGACTTGGCCCACTCGTAGAGGCTCGGGCCCGGCTCGATGGGGCCGTCGATGCGGCAGCTCTCGTCCGTGTAGACGGTGATCTGGCAGGCGACGGTGTTCATCAGCAGGTGGCGGGACTGGCCGGGGCGCCAGACCTTGCCGGCGCCGGGCGCGGACGGGTCCACGACGTGGATGGCGATCGAGTCGTGCGAGGGCCGTTCGCGCTCGTTGGCGGCGAGGCGCTCGACGACGGACAGGCCGCGGGGGCCGGCCCCGACGACGCAGATTTCGATGGACGAGGCGCTCATGCCGTTTCTCCTGTTCCGGCGGCCACCAGGCGCGCGAGTTCCAGACGCTTGATCTTGGTTGTGGAGGTCTGCGGGACGTCCTCGAGACGCCACTGGACCGGGTCGGCGAGCTTCGGCAGGCCGATGACCGCGGACTTCCACGCGATCAGGTCGAGCGGCTTGTCGTCGCGGGTGCAGACCACGGGGACCGGGACGCCGTCGGCGCCGGGGATGATGATGACCTCGATCAGCTCGTGCAGCCGGGTGAAGAGCTTGTCCTCGATCTCCAGCGTGGAGCCGACGCCCGGGATCTCGTCGACCTCGCGGTCGAGCAGGTGCAGGCAGCCCAGCTTGGTGCGGTAGCCCAGGTCACCCATGCGCCACCAGCCGTCGTTGACCTGCTTCTCCCACCGCTCGTGCTCGTCGAGGTAGGTGATGATGCGGCCGTCGGACTTGATCTCGATGAAGCCGGGGTTCGTCTTGGAGACGGGGTTGCCGTCGCGGCTGACGACGCGGACACCGGTCATGCCGGGGAACGGCGATCCCACGCAGCGGCCGTCGAAGTCCGCTCCGCCCTTGCGGGTGTAGGTGCGGGCCGCGATGGGGCCGACCTCGCTCTGGCCGTACGCCTGGGCGAAGAGCGGGTTACGGCGCTTCGTGGCGTTGAGCAGGATGCTGACCGTGCGCGGGTGGATCGCGTCGAAGGTCGAGCTGAAGTACTTGACGTTGGCGAGGGGGCCGCGCGGGTCGTCGGCCAGCGCCTCCCAGCGCAGGAAGGTGTTGGGGTGGGCCTCGATGAAGCCGGGCGGGACCTGGGCGAAGATGTCGCCGACGACGTCCGGGTCGTCTTCCTTGAGGACGATCAGGGTGTGGCCCTGGAGGATGGAGATCGGCATGGCCGTGAACATCCGGGAGTGCACGAACGACACGTGCACGGCGACGGGTTCGCGCTTGCCGACGGCCGAGAACACGGTGGCCTGCGGGCGGTAGCGGGCCTCGAAGGTGTGGCCGGTGTGCACGGCGAGCTTCGGAACGCCGGTGGTGCCCGAGGTGTGGGTGATCAGGGTCGGGTGGTCCGGCGGCATCGGGATGGCCGGGACGCGGGTGACGCCCTCGAGGGCGCCCAGTTCGACGGCACCCTCGTAGGAGCCCGTGGTCAGCAGCACCTTGGCCGTGATGTCGAAGATCTCGGCCGGCAGGTGGTGATCGAGCTTGTCCTGGTCGGTGATCAGGAAGGGCCGGTCGATGCGGCGGACCAGCACGGCCACCGTCTCGCCGTCCAGCTTCGGGGAGAGCAGGGCCGGGATCGCGCCGATCCGGGCGGTCGCGCAGGCCAGCAGGGAGATGTCGAAGCCGTCGGACTTGTGCACGACGACGTGGTGGTTCGGGCGCACCCCGGCCGCCCACAGACGGGAGGCGAAGTCGTCGATCAGGTCGGCGAGTTCGGTGAAGGTGGCGCGGCGCCCGAGCTGCGGGGCGATGTCCAGGTCGTGGTCCAGGACCACGAGGCCGGCGGGGGTGCGGGCGGCCGCTCGGTCGAAGAGCGTACCCAGCCGGATGCCCTTGTTTCCTATGCGCTGGAGAAGCATGGCCTCGTTCTCTCAGGAGTGTCTACGTGGCGTACGGGGAGTGGTGGGCCGGCGGCCGGAGGACGGCCGGCGCCGGCCCGCTTGGGCGGCGCGGCGAACGGGCTCAGCGGCCTTCGACGACGTCGCGGATCCGGGCGAGGGTGGCGTCGAGGTCCTGCTCGAGCTTCTCGGTCCAGTCGGTGATGAACTGCTTGCGCTGGACCTCGTCGAGATCGGCGACGATCTTGTGGATGCCGGCGGTCGCCTTGCCCATCCGGAAGTGGTGCACGAGGACGGAGCCCTGCTCGGCCGGCTCGATGTCGAAGCCCCAGATGGACTCCTGGTCCTCCTGGGCGTGCGTCAGCATCATCCAGCGGAAGGTGCGGCCCGGCTCGGCCGCCGTGATGCGGGCCTCGGTGTACCAGGTGCCGCGGACCAACGGGGCCCAGCCGACCACGTCCTCGGCGCGCAGGTTCTCGCCGCGGAAGATCGCGCCGACGCTGGAGGGCTCGCCGGCGATCCACTCGCCGCCCTGGCACTCCGGGCTCCACTCGCCACTGCGGGTCAGGTCGCTGACGACGTCGTAGATCTCCTGCGCGGTGGCCGCGACGGGAATGTCCGCGCGGACCTCGAAAAGCGGGGTCGAATCAATGATGGAGTTCGTCATGACCAAAACGCTATCGGTCGGAAATTCGACGACCAACGGCCTTCTCCAGGGTCCGTCAAGTCCTGCGGGGAAGAAAATCAGGCCGAATTCGGACACACCGAAGCGGCGCCGCGAAAATTGTTCCGCGGCGCCGCCGGAATTTCACCGGTCCGGAAATTCGCCCGATGAACGGACCGACACGAATACGGAATGCCCGATTCAGATCCGGCCGACTCCGGGGCCGGTCCGCAGGACGAGCTTTCCCGTCACCTTGCCCTCGTCCAGCAGGCGGTGCGCCTCGGCGGCCGCGGACAACGGCAGCACCTCCGTACCGCGCGGACGGAGCAGTCCGGCCGCCGTCAGCTTGTTGACGTGGGCGGCGGCGGCCGCCAGCCGGCCCGCGGTGGCGTGCGAGATGGCGAAGCCGCGCACCGAGCAGTCCTTCAGGTAGAGCGGCCCCACCGGCAGCACCGGGCGGGTGCGCAGCCCCGCGAGCAGCACGATCCGGCCGCGGCTCGCGAGCAGGTCCACCGCCGTCTCCAGGTCGTTGCGGCCCGAGGTGTCGATGTGGATGTCGACCCCGTCCGGGCTGAGCTCGCGGATCCGGCCCGGCACGTCGGGGTCGCCGTAGTCGATGACCTCGGCCGCGCCCAGCTCCCGTACGTACGCGAAGTCGCGCGGCGAGGACGTCGCGATGACCCGGGCTCCGGCGTGCGCGGCCATCGTCACCAGCGCGCTGCCCACGTTGCCCGCGGCGCCGGCCACCAGCACGGTGTCCCCGGCGGTGATCTCGCCCTGGTCGAAGAGCGCGAGGAACGCGGTGACGGCCGGGTGCGCGAGGGCGACCGCGTCCACGGGGTCCACCCCGTCGGGCAGCGGGTACAGCCGGTCGGCGGGGACCACGACCCGTTCGGCGGCGGCGCCCTGCCGGCCGTCGTGGCCGAGGCTGTTGCACCAGACCCGGTCACCGGGCGCGAACCGGTGCCGGGCGGCGGGGCCCGCGGCCAGCACCGTACCGACGAGGTCCCTGCCGATCACGAAGGGGAACTCGAGCGGGGTGCTCCAGGCACCCGAGCGGACGAAGGTGTCGACGTGGTTGACGGAGACGACGTCGACCGCGACGAGGACCTCGGACGGGCCCGGCTGCGGAGCGGGGAGCTCACCGAAGCGGATGACCTCCGCGGGACCCAACTGTTCGATATAGGCGGCATGCATGAATCGGATTCTGATCGGGGCGGCCGCCGCGGGAAACCTCTTCCCACTCGTCTGTCAGGTGTCGCCGACCGGATAGTCGTCCGCCCGCGGTCACCTGACGGAGTGCACGGCGGCCCGTGGTCGCTCGCGGAATTCCAGCCGAGTATCCGTATTCCGCCATCCCTCCATTCTGTCCATTGCGCCCGCCGCTGCCCATGACCGGGAGTTTCCGTGGTTACAGCCCCGCTTACCGTCAGAACAGAGTCCGCCCTCCAGCAGCCCGACTGGGCTGATTTCCCGGAGCTGATCCAGGTGAAGGACGAGCTTTCCCGCCGTCCGGCCCTGGTCAACGCCGGGGACGTCCGTCGGCTGCGTTCCCACCTCGCACGTGTCGCGGCGGGCGACGCCTTCGTGGTCCAGGCGGGCGACTGCGCCGAGGACCCGGCGGAGTGCGACGCCGGCTACATCGCCCGCAAGTCGGCGCTGCTCGACCTGCTCGCCGGCACGCTGAAGATGATCACGCACAAGCCGGTCGTCCGGATCGGCCGCCTCGCCGGGCAGTTCGGCAAGCCCCGCTCGCGACCGACGGAGGTCATGGACGGGATCGAACTCCCCGTCTTCCGCGGGCACATGGTCAACGGACCCGAGGCGAGCCTGGCCGAGCGCATCCCCAACCCGCACCGGCTGCTGTCCGGCTACAAGGCCGCCGCGCAGGCCATGGCGCACCTCGGCTGGACCGACCCGGCCCGCCGTTCCGGCATCTGCCCGCCGGTGTGGACCAGCCACGAAGCCCTGCTCCTCGACTACGAACTGCCCATGCTGCGCTGGGACGAGGAGGGCAGCCCGCTGCTGACCTCGACCCACTTCCCGTGGATCGGCGAGCGCACCCGCCAGATCGACGGCGCCCACGTGGACATGCTGGCGGGCGTCGTCAACCCGGTGGCCTGCAAGGTCGGCCCGTCGATGGACCCGGAGGAGCTCGTCGAGCTGTGCCGGCGCCTCGACCCGTGGCGCGAACCCGGCCGCCTCACCCTCATCGCCCGCATGGGCGCCGACCTGGTCACCGAGCGCCTGCCCGCGCTCGTGGACGCCGTCGTCCAGGCCGGTCACCCGGTGATCTGGCTGACCGACCCGATGCACGGCAACACCGTTTCCTCTCCCGGCGGTCTCAAGACCCGCCTCGTCGACACCGTCGTCGAAGAGGTGCGGGGCTTCCAGGAGGTCGTGGTCCGCCGCGGCGGCGTCGCGGGCGGCCTGCACCTGGAGACGACCCCGGACGAGGTCACCGAGTGCACCACCGACGCGGCCCGGATCCACGCGGTCGGCGAGAACTACACGAGTTTCTGCGATCCCCGCCTCAATCCTCACCAGGCCTACGCCGTGGTGTCGTCGTGGCGGACCTGAACCAGCAGGGAGTTGGGACATGGACAACAAAGTCGCCCTCGTCACGGGAGCCGCGGGAGGTATCGGCCTGGCCGTGGCCCGCAGGCTCGCCGAGGAGGGCGCGACAGTGGCCGCCGTCGACCGCGACGCCGTCCGACTGCGGGAGGCGGTGGAGAAGCTGACCGCCGACGGGCTGGGTGTCCACGCCTACCCGGGTGACGTCACCGTCACGGCGCAGGTGGAGGACGTCGTCGACCGGGTCGAGCGCGAGCTCGGCCCGCTGGACATGCTCGTCAACACGGCGGGCATCCTGCGCACGGGCGAGGTGAAGGACTTCAGCGACGAGGACTGGCTCCAGACCTTCGAGGTCAACGTCAGTGGCGTCTTCCGGCTGTCCCGCACCGCCGTCAACCGGATGATCCCGCGCAACCGCGGCGCCATCGTCACCGTCGCGTCGAACGCCGCCGGCACCCCGCGTGCCTCGATGGCCGCCTACGGGGCGTCGAAGGCCGCCGCGACGATGCTCACCAAGTCGCTCGGCCTGGAAGTCGCCAAGCACAACATCCGCTGCAACGTCGTCGCGCCCGGCTCCACCGACACGGCGATGCTCGCCTCCATGTGGGAGGACGAGCAGGGTCCCGCCAAGACCATCGCGGGCAGCCCCGAAACCTTCAAGGTCGGCATCCCGCTGGGCAAGCTCGCCCGCACCGCCGACATCGCCGAGGCCGTGCTCTTCCTGCTGTCCGACCGCGCGGCCCACATCACCCTGCACGTTCTCACGGTGGACGGCGGCGCCACGCTCGGCGTGTGACGCCGGCACCACGCAGCCACTTCGAGGAACGAATCCGAGAGGAACATCATGGCCGGCATACCGACCATCGAGCCCTATCCCCTCCCCACCGCGGGAGAACTCCCCCCGTCCGTACCGCAGTGGTCGTTCGACGCGGACCGGGCCGTCCTGCTCGTCCACGACATGCAGCGCTACTTCCTGGCACCGTTCCCCGAAGGGCTGCGCGAGGAGCTGACCGGCAACGCCGTGCTGCTGCGCGACTACTTCAAGGCCGCCGGCGCTCCCGTCGCCTACACCGCCCAGCCGGGCGGCATGACGCCGGAGCAGCGCGGCCTGCTGGCCGACATCTGGGGTCCCGGGATGCGTACGACGCCCGAGGACCGGGAGGTCGTCCCCGCGCTCGCCCCCTCCGACGAGGACTGGGTCTTCACCAAGTGGCGCTACAGCGCCTTCTTCAACACCGACCTGCTGGAGCGGATGCGCGCCGCGGGCCGCGACCAGCTGGTCATCTGCGGCGTGTACGCCCACGTCGGCGTGCTGACCACGGCCATCGAGTCGTTCAGCCACGACATCCGGACGTTCCTGGTCGCCGACGCGATCGGCGACTTCACCGAGCGGGAACACCGGCTGGCCATCGACTACGCGGCCAAGCGCTGCGCGGTCGTCACCACCGCGAAGGAGATCGCCGGATGACCTCGCCCCTGCTGGCCCGCGTCCTCGGCCCCAACCCGCCCCCGTTCGCGCTCCTCTACCGTCCGGAGGCCTCCGGTCCCGGCATCCTCGACGTCATCGTCGGCGAGACCGCCACCCCGGCGACCCTGGCGGAGCTGCGCGCCCCCGGCGCCACCGCCGCGGCGCCCGCGCCCGGGACCGGCGCCCGGCACGAGGTGCTCGCGCTGGTCCCGTACCGGCAGATCGCCGAGCGGGGGTTCGCCGCCCCCGACGAGGACACCCCCCTGGTCGCGATGACGGTCACGGGTCAGGAGCGCGTCTCGCTGGTCGAGGCACTGGCGCGGATCCCCGACCTGCCCATCGCACTGGACGGCGGAGCGTTCGACATCTCCGACGAGGAGTACGCCGACACCGTGCGCCGGGTGATCTCAAAGGAGATCGGCGAGGGCAAGGGCGCCAACTTCGTCATCAAGCGCTCCTGGAACACCACCATCCGCGCGTACTCCACCGGCCACGCGCTGACCCTCTTCCGGCGGCTGCTGGAGCGGGAGTCGGGCGCGTACTGGACCTTCGTCGTGCACACCGGCGAGCGCACGCTCGTCGGCGCCAGCCCCGAGCGGCACGTCAGCCTGCGCGACGGCACCGCGGTCATGAACCCGATCAGCGGCACCTACCGCTATCCGGCGGCCGGTCCCTCGCTGCCCGAGGTCATGGACTTCCTCGCCGACACCAAGGAGGTCGACGAGCTGTACATGGTGGTGGACGAGGAACTGAAGATGATGGCCCGGATCTGCGAGGGCGGCGCCCGCGTGGACGGGCCGTACCTCAAGGAGATGGCCCGTCTCGCCCACACCGAGTACTTCATCGAGGGCCGCAGCGGGCACGCCCCGGAGGAGATCCTGCGCGAGACGCTGTTCGCGCCGACGGTCACCGGCAGCCCGCTGGAGAGCGCGGCCGCGGTCATCGCCGAGTACGAACCGCAGGGCCGCGGCTACTACAGCGGCGTGCTGGCGCTGATCGGGCGCGACGAGCGGGGCGGCCACGCGATGGACTCGTCCATCCTGATCCGTACGGCCGACATCGGCGCCGCCGGCGAGGTCCGGATCGGCGTCGGGGCCACCCTCGTGCGGCACTCCGACCCGTGGTCGGAGGTGGCCGAGACCAAGGCGAAGGCGTCCGGGCTGCTCTCGGCGCTGGAATCGCGGGGCGGCCAGGCCCGGTTCGCGTCCCACCCCGATGTCCGGGCGGCCCTGGAGGGGCGCAACCGGACGATCGCCGACTACTGGCTCAAGGAGGAGCAGGACCGGCTGGCGGTGGATCCGGAACTGGCCGGACGGCGCGTGCTGGTGGTGGACGCGGAGGACACCTTCACGGCGATGATCGCCCGCCAACTGGTCTCGCTCGGCCTGGACGTGACGGTCCGCCGGTTCGACCAGGCGTACTCCTTCGACGGGTACGACCTGATCGTGATGGGCCCCGGGCCCGGCGATCCGCGCGACAGCGCCCACCCGAAGATCGACCACCTGCGCACGGCCGTACGGACGCTGCTGGACGAGCGCAGGCCGTTCCTGGCGGTCTGCCTGAGCCACCAGGTGCTCTCCACCACCCTCGGTTTCGAGCTGGTGCGCCGCGACGAACCGAACCAGGGCGTGCAGAAGGAGATCGACTTCTTCGGGCGGCCCGAACGGGTCGGCTTCTACAACACCTTCGCCGCCCGCTCCTCGGTGGACTCGGCCATCATCCCCGGCATCGGTCTCGTGGACATCAGCCGCGACCCGGAGAGCGGCGAGGTGCACGCGCTGCGCGGCCCGCACTTCGCCTCGATGCAGTTCCACGCGGAGTCGGTGCTGACGCTCGCCGGCCCGCGCATCACCGGGGACCTGCTCGCCTCGCTGACGGCGCGGATGCTCGCCGCCTGACACCGGTGACGGCGGGGGCGGTCCCCACCCCGTCCCCGGACGGCCGGGACCGCCCCGCGCCCCGCACTACCTGACAAGGTCCCTCGGACGCCGTTGTCGGCCTTTCCCCGGGACGGAACCATAAGTTTCACGCTGTTGAGGAGCCGCACGAAATGATCACGACGGGAATTCACGGTGCTCAGAATGCTGTTTCTGTGGGCGTGCTGGGCACGGGCTCTTACGTACCGTCTCACGTCGTCTCCAACGACGAAGTCGGAGCGCCTGCCGGAGTCGATCACGATTGGATCTTCGGCAAGACGGGGATACGCAACCGTCGTTGGGCGAAGCCCGATGAGGCGACATCTGATCTCGCGGTGATCGCGGGGCGCGCGGCGCTGGAGAACGCCGGCATCCGCGCCGCGCAGTTGTCCCTGATCGTCGTGGCGACCTCGACGCCCGACCAGCCGCAGCCGCCGACCGCGGCCGTGGTCGCCGCCGAGCTCCGCGCGGACCACGGCACCGCCGCCTTCGACGTCAACGGCGTCTGCACGGGCTTCCTGTTCGCGCTGACCACGGCGCAGAGCATGCTGGCGGCCACCGCCGGCGAGGGCTACGCCCTGGTCATCGGTGCCGACGTCTACTCCCGCATCCTCAACCCCGAGGACCGGCGCACCACGATCCTGTTCGGGGACGGCGCGGGGGCGGTCGTACTCGGCCCGGCGGCCGGCGGGGACCGCGGTGTCCTCGCCAACCGGCTCGCCAGTTACGCCGCCGACCGGCACCTCATCGAGGTACCCGGTGGCGGGAGCCGCATTCCGACCACCGCCGAAACCCTCGCCGAGGGACTTCAGTACTTCACCATGAACGGCCGCGGCGTGCGGGATTTCGTGGCCGAGAACGTCCCGCCCGCCATCCGCGAATTCCTGGCGGAACGCGACCTCACCCCGGCGGACCTCGCGCATTTCGTTCCGCACCAGGCCAACGGCCGAATGCTGGAAAACCTCTCCGCGGAATTGGGAGTGGGCGCGGGCCGCACGTGGACGACGTACGAGGAATACGGCAACACCGGCTCCGCATCCGTGCCGATCACCCTCGACCGCGCGGCGCGTTCCGGCCGGCTGACCGCCGGCGACCTGGTCCTGCTCGCCGGCTTCGGCGGCGGCATGGCCCTCGGCCTGTCACTCATCCGCTGGTAGACCCCTCTCCCCCCGCCCCCGCTACCCCGGGAACGACACCCTCAAGGAGATCCCATGCTGGACTCAACCGTGATCGACGACGCCACGGTCGACGCCTACCTGACCCGGATCGGCGCGAGCCGTCCCGCGCGGCCGGACGCCGCCGGGCTCAAGCACCTGACCGAGCGCGCCGTGCTGTCCGTGCCGTTCGAGAACCTCGACTACCACCTCGACGGCCGCGAGATCCACATGGACAAGCGCTCCGTCGACAAGATCGCCCGCGAGCACCGCGGCGGCGGCTGCTACGAGGTCAACCCCGCGCTCGGCTTCGTCCTGGAGGCCCTGGGCTACGACGTGGAGATCCTGCCGGGCCGTGTGCACCGGCCGGAGGGCCTCGGGCCGTTCCTCGGCCACCTCGCGCTGAAGGTGACCATCGGCGAGGAGGTCTACCTCGTCGACACCGGCTTCGGCCGCAACAGCCGCTTCCCGCTGGACTTCACCAGCCGCGAGGTCCAGACCGACCCGCACGGCGAGTACCAGCTCAAGGACGTCGAGGGCCAGGCCGGCACCGTGGACCTCTGGCTCGGCGGCCGCCCGCTGTACCAGGTGGTCGAGACCCCGGTCCGCATCGAGGACTACGGCCCGTCGCTGTGGTGGTACCGCACCGCCCCCGACTCCTCCTTCCTGCAGGCCCTGTTCTGCTCGATCCGCACCGAGAACGGCCTGGTGACCCTCAAGGGCCGCCACCTGAACGTCGTGGACGGCGAGCAGCGCTCCAAGACCGTCCTGGCCGATGACGCAGACGTCATCGCCGCCTACAAGACCCACTTCGGCATCAGCCTCGACCGGCTGCCCTCCGAGCCGGAGAACTCCACCACCACCGGCGTCCGTACCGACTGAGAGAGTCCCAGAGGCCATGGCTGACCTGATCACCGGCGAGATCCGGACCACGAGAGAGAGCGAAGCGGCGTCCGCCGCCCGGCCGTCCGACCTGGACGTGCTGGTCGTCGGGGCGGGCCCCACCGGCCTGCTGACCGCCGTAGAGCTGCTGCGGCGCGGCATCCGGGTCCGGGTGATCGACCGCGCCGCCGAACCCATGCTGACCCCCAAGGCGCTGTCCGTCTGGCCCCGTGCCCTCGACATCCTCGAGGACACCGGGCTGGGCGAGGTGGTCAACGAGGAGTCCGTACGGATCAACACGCTGAGCTACTTCTCCGAGCGACGCCCGCTGGCCTCCTTCGGGTTCTCGGACGACCTGGCGTGCCGCACCCTTCCGCAGCACGTCACCGAGCGGCTGCTGACCGAGCGGCTGCACGAGCTCGGCGGCAAGATCGAGCGCGGTGTCCGACTGCTGGCCCTGGACGGGGTGGACTACTCCGGCCGGATCGAGGCCACCGACGGCGTGACGGCCGTGCTGGAGACGCCCGAGGGCCTGGAGCGGGTGCGGGCGCCGTTCGTCGTCGGCGCCGACGGGGCGGGCAGCGCGGTCCGCGGCCAGCTCGGCATCGGCTTCGAGGGATCCACCTACGAGATGGCCTTCGCCCTGGTCGATGCCCGCATCGAGGGGTACCTGCCGCCGGACGAGTGCCACTTCTACCAGTCGGCGAACGGCGCACTGGTGATCGTGCCCATCCCGGGCGGGATCTTCCGGTTCCTGTCGGTCATGCCCCAGGGCAACGGCGAGGTCGACGCCACGATGATGCAGGCGCTCATCGACGAGCGCGGACCGCGCGGTGTACGGATCAAGGAAGCGGTCTGGAAGGCCGTGTTCCGGGTCCATGCCCGGCGCGCGACCGAGTTCCAGCGCGGCCGGGTCTTCCTGGCCGGCGACGCCGCCCACGTCCACAGCCCGGCCGGTGGCCAGGGCATGAACAACGGCCTCCAGGACGCGCACAACCTCGCCTGGAAGCTCGCCGCGGTGATCCGGGGCGAGTCCCCCTCCTCGCTCCTCGCCTCCTACGGCACGGAGCGCTCGGAGGTCACCCGGCAGATCGTGCGCGACACCGACCTGCAGACCAAGGCGTGGGTCGCCAAGGCCAAGGCGACGGTGGCGGCGCGCGACGCGGCGTTCCGGCTGCTGGACCGGACCGGGATCGTCTCGGAGTTCTACGCCCCGGTGATGGCCGGCCGCCGGCTGTCCTACCCGGCGACCCGCGACAGCCAGCAGCCCTCGGGCTGGACCGGCTGCCGCGTACGACGGGCCCTGCCCGGCGCTCTGGAAGTCGGCGCGGTCTTCCCGCGGCGCCTGGCGCTCGCGTACGGCATCTCGGGGACCGCGGCGGACCCGCACGGCTGGCACCTGGCGGTCGTGAGCGACGGAAGCCGGGACTGGGAACAGGAGTTGGGGCACGTCGTGGCGAAGTGGCCGCTGCTGCGCCAGGTGACGCTGCGCCGCAGGGACGCCGCCGCGCAGGCGGGGTGCCGTGCGGCGGGCTACTACCTGATCCGGCCGGACGGACACATCGCCGCGCACGGCCATGCGCGCGACCTGGGCCGACTGGAATCGGAATTGCGCATTTCGTTTTCCCGAACCGGCAGTTAACCGAAATTTGGCCACACCATTCCGGCCAATGTCGGATGCGTGAAATCGGCGCGCATACCCTTCCGCACCCCCGTTCCCTCCATTACGTTCGCCTTAGGTAACTGCGCGGGAACCGTACGGGAACGCCCCTTGCGAATCTCTGTCTGTCGAAAGCGACACGGAACTTGAACGAACACAAGGGGAACGAAATGCGCGGCAAGCTCGCTGGTCTGGTCGGTATCTTCGCGGTTGCTCTCGCCTTCGGTCTGGGCGTCTCGGCCGAGCAGGGCAACCAGGCCGACGGGACCGGCACGGGACACCTCGTCCTGGCCGAGGACCGTGGCCCGGCCGGTCCGTCCCCCGCCCCCTCCCCCGCCAGGTAGTCCGTCTGCCACACATCACAGCGGTGGCCCCCCCCGGAACCGAACGGGGGCCCCCGGTTTAGCCCCCCCACCCCCCCCAGGCCCCGGGGGCAGACGGCCCACGGCCGCGCAGCGGCACTCCCATCGCCTCGAAGTGCGCGTCGGCCCGCTCCCGGTATTCGGCCGCGGCCGCCAGGCCGAGCATCTCGGCGGCCCCCGCCATCCCGTGCAGCGCGTGGGCCACCTCGATCCGGTACCCGGCGTCCTCGGCACAGGCGAGGGACCGCTCGTGCAGCTCAAGGGCCTCTTCGTGCCGGCCGTGCCGACTGTGCTTGAGCGCCAGGAAGTTCACCGCCCTGGAGCGGCGCTGCGGCGGGGTCGCCGGGGTGATCAGTTCCAGCGCCTTGGCCTCGCACTGCTGCGACCTCCGCGCATCGCCCAGCCGGTCGTACACGTCCGCCGAGACGGCGAGGGCCAGCACGAGGTTCTCCGGCTGACGTTGAGTGCTGGCCAGGACCAGTGCCCGCGCCAGGCTGACCGCCGCCTCCTCGAACTCACCCATGCCGCACTGCGCCAGGGCCAGACCCGTCCACGAGACGATTTCCTCGTCCCGGGCGTGGACTTCCCGGCAGCGCTCGATCGCCTGCCGAGCGGCATCGGCCGCCTCTTCGTGGCGGCCGAGCGAGGTACAGGCCGAGACGACGGTGTTCAAGTCCTCCAGCTGCTGCTGCAGCCGCATACCGTCCCGCCCCTCGACCACGTTCAAGGCCTGCATCGTGTAGTCGTACGAGCGCTCCAGATTCCCCAGCCCGTAGTGGACGAGCCCGAGCAGCCCCAGGTTGTTCTGCTCGTCCTCCACGTCGCCGGACTTCCTGGACCAGTCGAGCGCCTCCTCCCCCGCCTCCACGGCCTCGGTGAACCGACCGAGCTTCCAGCGGGCGACCCCGAGGTTGTTGAGGGTCCGGGAGATGAGCTGGGAATCGCCCATGCTGCGCGTCGCCACCAGGGCGGCCCGGCACACCGCTTCGAACTCGGCGTGCCGGCTGCGGACGTTGAAGTGGAAAGAGGCATTCCGGGCCAGGACGAACACCTGCTGGGGAGATCCCTCGTGCGCGACCTGGGCCAGCAGGGTCTGGATGCCCGCGGACTCCCTGTCGAACCACTCCAGGGTCCGGTCCTCATGCCGCATCGGCGGCAGCGCGCACGCGGACTTCGGCAAGGCGAGATCCATTCTGCGCCGGGTGGGGAACAGCAGCTCGCAGGCGGCCTCGGTGGCGCCCACGTAGTAATCGAGCAGCCGCCCCACGGCCGCGTGGCCCGCTTCCCCCCGCGTTCCCTCACCCAGCGAAATGGCGTACGTCCGCACCAGGTCGTGGAAGGCGTACAGCCCCGGCTCGTTCTGCACGAGCAGGTGCATGTCGAGGAGGTCCTCCAGCATGTCCTCCGCGTCGCGGACTCCCACCTCCAGCAGCGCGGCGGCGGAGTAGACGTCGATCACCGCGCCCGGGTGCAGTCCCAAGAGGACGAAGGCCGTCCGCAGTTCCTCCCCCATCGCCCGGTAGGACAGGCTCAGGGTCGCCGCCACACTGCGCTCGCCCGCGCTGAGCTCGTCCAGCCGGCGCGTCTCGTCCTCCAGCCGCTCGACCAGATAACGGACGGTCCACCGGGGACGGTTGCGCAGCCGGGCCACCGCCAGGCGCAGCGCCAGCGGCAGATGACCACAGAGCTGGGCGAGTTCGGCCGCCGCCTCCGGCTCCCGGGAGGCGCGGTCGTCGCCCAGCACCTCGGTGAGCATCGCGCCGCTCTCCTCGGGAGGCATCACCCCCAGCGAGATCCACTGGGCGCCGTCGAGGTCGAGCAGCCGGCCACGACCGGTGACCAGGACCAGCGACTCCGGCGAGGGCGGCAGCAGGGGCAGCACCTGTCCGGCGTCGAAGGCGTTGTCGAGCAGGAGCAGCATGCGCCGGTCCATCAGGGTGGCCCGCCACAACCCGATCCGGCCCTGCTCGTCGTCCGGGATGCTGTCGGCGGGCACCCCGAGGACGCGCAGCAGGCCGCCGATGGTGGCGCCCGGACCGACGGGCTCCTCGCCCGGCGTGAATCCGCGCAGGTCGATGTAGAGCCGGCCGTCCGGGTACTGCTCCGCCAGTTGGTGCGCGGCGCGCACCGCCAGCGAGGTCTTGCCCGCGCCGCCCATGCCGTCGATCGCGACGACCCGGGGTCCGTCCCCCACGTCGTGACGGCAGGCCTCCAGCACCTCGGCGAGTTCGCGCTCGCGCCCGGTGAAGTCGGGGAGGCTGGGCGGAAGGGTGCACGGCGCGCCGCGCACCCTGGCCGCCCAGGGCGGCGGCCCGTCGTCGTCCGCGGCCTCGGACCCCGCCTGGTCCGCGGGGCCCGCGGGGCCCGCGGCGGGTCTCGCCGGAGCGGCCTCCGGCCCGGTCAGTTCCGGGGAGGCCCGCAGGATGTTCTCGTACATCTTGGTCAGCTGCTGGCTCGGGTCGATGCCGAGTTCCTCGACGAGCAGCTCGCGGACCTGCGCGTACTCCGCCAGGGCGTCGGCCTGCCGACCCGAGCGGTACAGCGCCAGCATCAGCAGGCCGCGCAACGTCTCGCGCAGCGGGTGCTGCGCGATGAGGGTCCGCAGGTCGCCGACGACCTCCCCGGCCTCCCCCAACGACAGGCGCAGCTCGCAGAGCTGCTCGGCGGCGCCCAGCCGGCGCTCCTCCAGCACGGCGGCCGCGGCCTGCACCACCGGGCCTCCGGCGCCCGACAGCACCGGGCCGCGCCAGACGGCCAGGGCGGCGCGCAGACTGTCGGCCGCTTCCGGCGTCGCGCCCTCGGCGGCGGCCTGCCGGGCCTCCCGCACGTGCGCCAGGAACTCGTGCAGGTCGAGCTGACTGCCGGTCACCTCCGCCCGGTATCCCGGACCGTCCGTGATGATCAGTTTTCCGCCATCGGGTATCCGGCGACGAAGGTCCGCAACGGCCTTTCGCACCTGATGCGAAGCGGTTACCGGCGGTTCTTCATCCCAAACCGCCTCGACAAGACGGGCAACAGGGACAACATTCCCGGGTTCGAGCAAGAGGGTGGCAAGAACTCGCTCATGGATTTGTCCACCAAGTCGGATTTTCGCCTCTCCCGACCAGCCTTCCAACGGTCCCAGGATGTTGAACCGAACATGGCTCTGCATCAGATTCGACATACCCCTCTTCCCCGGTCCCTCGGATTCCCCCTGGTAGAGACCATTATTCCCAGATCCTATGCAGCTACCAGCCACCGGTAGCGAATCGGGAACGAGGCGGGAACACCGGCTCCGAGAGTGACTCCCTGACTCGGACTCGGGGAGCAGAGATGAAGACTTTCGGACTCGGCGGCGGACACCGGACCGTGCGCCGTGCGACGGACCACGCCGGCACTCGGCCGGCCGCCGCACACAGCGCCTACCAGACGCCGCTCACCACACCCACGGCGCAGCCGGCCCCACCGTCCACGCTGCCCGCGGCGGACCCCACCGCCATGGCGGAGCAGCGGGCGCGGATGACGGAAGCCATGATCGCGGAGCTGGTCCCGACGCTGTTCTCGTCACTGCGCCGCAGCGACCAGCGCGCCCGCGGCGAGCAGTACCTGCGCGGCCTGCTGTACGCGGAGGGCCGCAAGTCCATCCGCAACCTGGCGGGAGTCGTCGGCGGCGCGGGCACCGAGCAGTCGCTGCACCACTTCATCACCGAGTCCACCTGGGACTGGGCCCCGATGCGCGCGGCCCTGGCCCGCCACGTGGAGCGCATGCTCCGGCCCAAGGCCTGGGTCATCCAGTCCATGCCGATCCAGAAGGCCGGCGAGCGGTCGGTGGGCATCGACCGCCGGTTCGTCCCCGAGCTGGGGTACTCCGTCCACGGTCAGCACTCGTTCGGCCTGTGGATGGCCTCGGAGGCCATGAGCGCCCCCGTGAACTGGAACCTGTCCCTCTCCCCTTCCTGGCTCCAGGACGAGGAGAAGCGCCGCCAGGCCAACATTCCGGACTGGGTGGAGGAGAGGTCACCCGGCGAATGCGCCGCGGCGGTGGCCCTGGACGCGCTCGAATGGAACGTCGAGCGCCGCCCCGTGATCATGCCCTCCCGTGACTTCGTCAGCAGCGCCGTGCTCGGCCGCTTCCACGCCGCCGGCATTCCCGTCATCGCCCGGCTGCGGGCCATGGACCAGCTGCGGGTGGCCGACACCGCCATGCCCGGGTACGGAGCCGGCCCCATCCCGGTCTCCGACATGCTCCAGCACATACGCGGGCTGCGCCGGCCCGTCGAATGGCTCGACGAGGCCACCGGCACGCCGACCGTCCGCAGCAGCCTGGTCGCGGGCATCCGCGTCGAGGTGCCGCAGCCCCGCCGGTCGGCCTCCGGGCCCCAGCAGTGGCTGCTGATGGGCGAGTGGACCAACCCCGGCAGCCCGCCGAGCGAGTTCTGGCTCACGGACCTCACCAGTACCTCGCTCGACGGGCTGACCCGGTTGGCCAAGCTCGCCCACCGCGCGGCCCTCGACAGCGCCTCCACGGGCGAGCGGGCCGGCCTGCGCGACTTCGCCGGCCGCTCCTTCCAGGGCTGGCACCGTCACCTCACTCTCGCCTCGGCCGCCCACACCGTCGCGATCGGCGCCGACCGCGTCGCATCCCGCACTCGGGCGGCGGCTTCGTCCGGCAGTCACTCCGGGGCCCCGCAGCAGCGGCGGACGGGCTGAGCCGTGTCGTGCGAGGGTGCCGGTACCCCGCGCAGAGGGGACTGTTCGGGGCCCGCTCCAGTGCTGCCGCGCCCCGCCTCACGCGGCGGCGCCGACGGCCTGCGGCGCCTTCCCGGCGGCCTGGGAAGGAGCCGGTACCCGCATCGCGACCAGCCCCGCGGCGACGAAGTAGACGCCCCAGCCCAGCCATCCCCAGCCGGCCCAGCCGACGGAGGCGGTGATGAGCGGGGGCCCGACGACGGTGGCGACGGCGAATCCGAGGTTGAAGGCGGCGAGGTAGGCGGGCTTGCGGCCCTCGGGGATGTGCAGCAGGGCGACGCCGGTGGTCCCGGCGATGACGTACAGCTCCCCGAGGGAGAACAGCAGCGCCGCCGCGACCACCAGGGCCAGGTCCGTGGTCGCGCCGCCGAAGGCGGTGAGCGGTACGACGACCGCGGCCAGCGCGGACAGCATCGCGCCGCGCCGCATCATCCTGCGGGCCGTCCCGAAGTTCTCGGAGCCCTTGCTGACGCGGACCTGGAGGACGATGACGACGGCGGTGTTGAGGACCTGGACGAGGGTGACCGTCCAGGCGGGTGCCTGGGTCTCCTGGACCACCCACAGCGGGATGCCGAGTCCGAGGACGAGCGCCGACAGGGTCAGGGCCCCGTACAGAGCGGTGATCCGGAGGAAGGCCCTGTCCCGTAGGACGCTGGTGCGCGAGGTCCCGCCCGGGGCGGTGTGCCCGCTGTCGCCGAAGGTGCGGCAGACGACGGCGCACCCGACGAACAGGGTGGCGGAGAGCACCATCACCGCCTGGTAGGCCCAGGCCTCGCCGATCGCGATGGCCGCGCCGGACGGCAGCGCGCCGGCGGCCATGCCCGCGTTGCGCAGCGACCGGAGCCGGGCGAGGGCCCCGACCGCCTCCTCGTTGCCGGCCCGGGCGATCAGTCCCGACTCGATGAGCGGACTGATGCCCCGACTCAGCAGCCCGGCCACGGCGGAGGCGAGCAGCGCGGCGACGAACGTGGTGGACGCGGCCAGCGCCAGGAAGGCCGCGGCCCGCACCAGGTACAGGACGGTCAGCATCGTACGGGTGCCGAAGCGCTCGGCGGCCCGCGCGATGGGCATGGCGCCCAGCAGCGAGGTGACGCCGGCGACACCGAGGACCAGCCCGATCTGGGCATTGGGCAGGTGGACGGCCTTGTCGAAGAAGAGGACGGACAGGGAGAGGTACATGCCGAGCCCGACAGCGTCGGCGAGCCCGGTGGCGTAGAAGCGTTTCTTCATCAGAGCGATCCCAACGTCATGGGTGTGAGGGATTGCGAACGGCCGGGCTCAGGCGGCCGGCAGGGCGGCCGACGCGTCGTCGGCCGCCACGAGTTCGATGCCGAGGGCCCGTTCGATCCGGTGGGACTGTTCACGGGCCCCGTCCGGGGTCGGCGCGCTGAGCATGAAGGTCGCCAGGTGCAGCGTCCGGTTCCGGCTCGCCGGCAGGCCGGGTGCGAACCGCGGTGCCACATAGACCAGTTCGGGGAAGGCCGCCAGCAGCTCCTCCGTCGGGGTCTGCGCGGTCACCCGCCATTCCCCCTCCGGTATCGGCATCATCCGCAGCAGCGCGGCCCTCTCGAACTCGGGCTCCGCGTCGGGTGCGAGACCCAGCGCGCTGCGGCCGATCTGCGCGGCGTAGTCGTAGTCCGCGGCGACCTCGAACAGGATCGGCATCGGTCCGCCCGCCCGGGCGTTGACCTCGATCACGCGCGGCCCCTGCGGGGTCAGCGCGATTTCCGTGTGCACGGCCCCGGTGGTCAACCCGATCGCGGTGATCGCCTGGTCGGCGCAGTCGATGGCGGCCGCCTGGGTGGCGGCGTCGAGCCTCGACGGCATCGACGCGCCCTCCTCGGCGTAGCCGTGGCGCAGCGCCATCCGGTCGGAAACGGTCAGGTGGTGGCGCTCCCCGGCGGCGAGCAGCGATTCCACGCTGCAGTACGCCGCCCAGCCGGTGTCCCCGTCGGCCTCCAGCTCCAGCCGCTCCTCCAGCAGGAAGACGTCCTCGCTCTGCAGGAACGCCGAAACCGTGGCCCGGCCCGCACGGTAGGCCTCCAGCAGTTCCTCGTACGTGCGCACCAGCCGCACGCTCTGGCTGCCCGCGCCCAGTGAGGGCTTGAAGACGGCCGGGAGGCCGATGCTTCGGGCCGCCGCGGCCAGGTCCTGCTCCCCGCGCAGTTCCGCGAACCGCGGTGAGGGCACGCCGTGTTCGGCGAAGACCTGCCGCTGCCGGGACTTGGACTGGGCGACGGCCACCGCCTCCGGGGAGTTCCCCGGCAGCCCCAGGCGCTCGGCGAGTTCTGCCTGCGGGCGCAGCAGCAGCTCCGAGTACGTGACGATGCCCGACAGCGCGAGCCGCTCGTGCAGGGCGAGGCCGACGGTGACGGCCTCGTCGAGGTCGGCCGCGGTCAGGAACTCCCCGCCCAGCCCACGCGCGGCCCAGTCGGCGCGCACCGGCTCCGGGTCGCCCCAGGCCGAGATGTGGACGACGGAGACCGTCGTGCTGATGCGGGAGAGGGAGTCGAGCGCCTTGGCGGGCGCGTGGCCGCCGATGCCGGAGATCAGCAGCAGGTGCGGCTGGTCCGTGGCCTCGGCGGACGGGCGGGCGGAGCGGGAGGTCATGGCTCGTCCTTTCTGATGACGGGCTTCTGGTGAGGGCTGGTGCTGACGGGTTCGTGTTGACGGGCTCGTGCTGATGGGCCGAGGTGGCGTCAGCAGAGGATGAGGGCCGGCGGGCGGTGGGCGTGCGGACGCGGCCCCCGCCCGGGCTCGTGTGCGGGGGACACCGGAACGCGGTCGGCGGGGCGGAACGAGAGCAGTTCGGCCACCAGGTCGTCCATCCGCTCGTGCAGCCCCTCCAGCGGCGCCCCCGGCGTGAAGTCCCCGCCGGTGGAGGCGACATGGGTGGGAACGGCCCAGCCGCCGAGCGCCCGGACCACCGACCGCATCTGGTCGCAGGCGGTCCCCGCGCCGCGCGGCCCGCCGCCCGCGGCGATCAGTCCCACGGGTCGGTCGGCCAGCGCCTTGCCGGTGAGGTGGTCCAGGGCGTTCTTGAGCAGTCCGCTGTACGAACCGTGGTAGACCGGCGTGGCGATGACG
This sequence comes from Streptomyces sp. NPDC059874, assembly GCF_042731135.1. Classification (NCBI taxonomy): domain Bacteria; kingdom Bacillati; phylum Actinomycetota; class Actinomycetes; order Kitasatosporales; family Streptomycetaceae; genus Streptomyces; species Streptomyces sp. NPDC059874. The sequence goes on along the minus strand of NZ_JBHWJY010000013.1, from coordinate 29,286 downwards.
GCGCCGCTCGACGCGGCGATCCGAGCCCGGAGCCGGTCCGTCTGGCTGCCGGGCGGCGGGTTCTCGTAGTCCTCGATCCGGTGGCGTTCGGGGAACTCCACGCTCAGGTCGAGGAGTTCGTACGCCGTCCCGGCCGCCCTGATCCGGGTGGCGGCCAGCTCCAGGACCCGGCGCGAGACCGAGTCGCGGGCGGCGCTGCCGAGGATGCCGAGGATCATCGGACGCTCCCCGCGGGTCCCGGCGGCGGCCCGAGCACCAGGCGCACCTCGCGCTCGGCGCGGGCGACCAGCCGCTTCACCTCGGCGTGCGAGTCGTCCGTGAAGACGTGCGTGCTGGCACCGGTTCCCGAGAAGTTCTGGGTGGGGACCACGTCTCCGATCCGGTAGGGAACGGAGCGGAAGTAGGCGTCCTGCGCCACAGCCGAGTCGTCGAAGTCCAGCAGTACGCCGCCGGTCGTGAAGTGCACCGTCCAGCCCGCGTACGCGCCCGCCGGCTCGCGACGGCCGGTCCTCGGGTCCAGGCCCACGTCGGTGAGGATCTTGGCGTGGGCGAGGTCGATGCCGGTGGTGGCCCGGAACGCCTCGCCGATGCCCGCGCCGCCCGGACGTCCGGCCACCTCGCAGAACGTGAACGTTCCGGAGTCGTCCACGAACGCCTCCAGGTGCAGTACCCCGGTGCGGACGTGCCAGGCGTCGATGACCTGGCCGAGCAGTTCACGGGCGGCCGCGCGCACGGCGGGGTCGGCGACCGTGATGGAGGACAGCGGTTCCTTGCGCGAGACGGCCAGGGTGTCGGTCACGTAGCGGGACACGTCCCACACCACGTCGCCCTCGTGGAGGACGGCGTCGATGTGACACATGTCGCCGACCACGAACCCCTCGCACAGGTGCGTTCCGGGGCTGAACTCCTCGCGCACCCACCGCTCGACCTGCGCGGTGTCGGTGAGCACCGACACCCCGAAGGAGCCGGATCCGTCGCGCGGCTTGACCACGACCTTGCCGTGCCGGTCGAAGAGGTCGGTGACGTCCTCGGGGGTGTGCACGAGATGGCCCTCGGCGGTACGGATGCCCGCCCGGCGGGCGATGCGCTTCATCACCGCCTTGTCCACGAACTTGCGTGCCGTGGCCGGGTCGCTGCCCGCGGTCCCGAACAGGCTGCGCAGTTCGGCAGCCGGTTCCAGCAGCCGCTCGGAGACGGTCGCGACCCGGTCCACCGGGTGCAGCGCGTGCACCGCGCCGGCGAGGACCCGTACGGAACCCTGGTCGAACACGTCGGTCCGCGCGACGAAGTCGCCCGCGGCCCCGGTGGTGGTCTTGCCGATGCCCGAGCTGAGGACGCTGACCCGGAAGCGGTCCGGGTCCAGCAGCGGCGTGCCGTCCTCCCGGGTCCACACCCTGGGGCCGATCCGGTCCAGCACCAGAACGTGCGTCCGGTCGGCCGGTTCGGTCCGCCACACCAGCGAGCGTTCGATCCTGGCGGCCGCCTGCTCGGCGTGGACGACGCTCGGCCCGGCCACGGTGTAGCCCAGCCGCAGGACCGGCCCGCTGTGGATGGCGTCGGTGTCGAGCGGAGTCCGGGCGTGCGTCAACTCGGGGTAGTCGTAGAGCGCTTCGGCATCGGTCGCGGCCACGATGCGGAAGCGGCCGGGCTCGGAGAAGACGTGCCGCTGGATGGCGACCCGTCCCGCGTCGGGCAGGGCGGTGCGCACGGACCGGCCCAGTGCGCTCTCCGCGACCGCCGTCACCAGGCTCCGCCGGTGGGCCGCGTCGTAGAGGGCGAGGACCTGCCGGTCGAAGCCGGGCAGCACGAGGGGCTCCGCGTGCCGCCCCCCGAACACCACCCGGGCGGGCCCCTCGATCCCGGCGGCGCGTACGGCCGCTTCGGCGCCGGCGAGGAGCCGTGCGGGCACCGGGCCGGCGACCAGGCGCCGCTCGGTCCCGGCGTCGTCGACGGCCTGGTCGCCGGTCTCATCGATCGCGGCGAGGACATCGACCCGCCCGCCGCCGGCGACGGCCAGCACCGTGTGCACGGGGTCGCTGACGAAGTGGGGCTCCTCCAGCGGTTCCCAGCCGTACTCGCCCTCATCGGTCCCGTGCGCGCCGGCGGGGGACGCCCCGTCGGCTCCGGCGGCGAGCAGGGCACGCAGCTCGCGCGCCTCGCGCTCGTACGCGGCCGCCCAGGAGAGCACTCCGGCCACCGGGTGGCGCTCGTGCGCAGCCAGGAACGCCGCGCGCGCCTCGCCGAAGGTGAGCTCGTCGCGCCGCAGCACGGTCAGCCGCGCGGTCACCGCGCCCGCCGCGGTCACGATCCGCTCGACCGGGTCCTCCCCGGTCAGCAGTAGGACCAGGTGCTCGCCGCCCGCGGGCTGCGGCTCCGCCGCACCGCCCTCGGCGGCGACCGGCTCGACGCGCAGCGACTCCCGTACGCGGTCGGCCGCCTCCGCGGCAGCCCGCACGGCCGTCGCGCGATCGGCGCCGCGGACCATCACGTACCCGTACCGGTCGTGGTTGGTGGACAACGCCGGCACCCGGTCACCGGGGCCGACGCTCACCTCGCAGTCGATCACCCCGACGGGCAGCTCCGCGAGGGCCGGGACCGTACCGCGCACGATCCCCTCGTCCGGGCTCCACAGGGCCCGCAGGGCCACGGTGGCCACGGGCGGCGCCGCGCCGTCGATCGGCTGGCCGGTGGCGATCGCCACCAGGTCCCGGGTGATGGACCGACCCAGTGCCAGCGACATCTGCCGCGGCACCACGTACCCGGCGATCCGGCCGTTCACCTCGATCAGCTCCGGGCCGGTCGGCGTGATCAGCAGCTCCACGTGGAGCGCGCTCGCACGGACCCCCAGGGCCTCGACCGCGTCCAGGACGAACCGTCGGGCCGCGCCCATGCCCTCGAAACGGGCCGGGAAGTGTCCGCCGAGCTCGGCCGTCGTCCCCGGCGCCGCCGCGACGCGCTCGGAGAAGCCGAGCAGGACCGTACGCCCGTCCTGGACCAGGAGTTCGGCACTGACGTGGAGACCGACGGCGTACTCCTCGACGAGCGCGGCCGGCCCTTCGCCCGCACGCCCGCCCGGGACGCCGAGCAGCTCGGCCAGCGCGTCGGCCGCCTGCTCGCGGGTCCAGGCCACGGTGACCCCGACCGAGTGCCGGCCGACCGTCGGCTTGATCACGCACGGCAGCCCGATCTCGTCGACCGCGGCCAGGCCCTCCTCCTCGGTGACCGCCCGGCGCCAGCGCAGGCTGCCGATACCGGCCTTCCCGAGCCGTTCCCGTACGGCCGACTTGTCTCCGAGCAGCCGCGCCGTCTCCGGCGACTCGTGGGGCACGCCCAGGTCGCGGGCGAACAGCGCCGCGCGGTGGTGGAGGTTGTCGTCGCGGCAGATCACCCCGTCGACGGGGGTGGGGCCGAGCAGGCCGCGCAGCCGGGAGGTCAGGTCCTGGCAGTCGGCCAGGTCCGGCACCTCCACCACCCGCGCGGCCCGTTCGATGAGCTCGAAGCCGGGATTGGCGCGATAAACGTCCAGGCTCGCCGTGACAAAGCTGACTTCGATTCCGTCGTCGGCCATCTCGGAAACGAGGTCAAAGCCTCTGACGTATGACGTCCCCAGCAGAACAACATGCATGTGCTCAGCCCCTTGAGTCCTCTTCTTCTCTTGCAGCATCGAGGGGAACGGAGTACGGGGCAAGCAGCAACGGAATAACGCCACTCACTCCATCACGTCTTCCCGACTCGTTCCCGTTCCGTTCCCACCTCGATCCCTTATCAGTGCCACCCTGACCTGGGGCGATGCGTCAAGAGAAAGAATCCGAATACATCAGGTTCAGCGACTTCCCATATTGCTCCGTGGCTCATTGCCGACCCTCCGGCTCCCCCTTAACGTGCGAACGACAAATCTGGACACGCACCACGGCCACGGCCTTCCCGGGTACCTGAAGAAAAGGACAGAGACAGCGTGCGCACCATCTCCATTCCGAAATCCGGTACCGGACATTCGGCCCCGATCACCCACGTGGCCTTCAGTCCGGACGGTTCCCGCCTCGCCACCTGCTCCTACGACGGCACGGTGATCGTCTGGAATACGGACGACCCCGCGCGGCCCGTCGAGACGGCGACCCTCCGGCACCGCCGGCTCGTCAACGCCTCGGCCTGGAACCCCGCCGCCCCGACCCTGCTCGCGACGGCCTCGGCCGACAAGACGGTCGGCATCTGGCGCGTTCCGACGGAAGGCCCGGCCACCCTGGTGAACGTCCTGGCCCGGCACACCGACGACATCAACTCGGTCGCCTGGCTGCCCGACGGCGAGCGCCTGATCTGCGTCTCCGAGGACGGCCGCGCCACCATGTGGTCCGTCCTCGACGGCACCTTCCTCACCGAGGTCGGCTCGCACGAGGCGCACTGCATGATGGTCTCCATCAGCGCCGAAGGCCTGGCCGCCACCGTCGGCGAGGACGGCCTGGTCGCCGTCAGCGACCCCGCGTCCGGCTCCTTCGTACCGCGCAAGCGCCACTACGACTCCTCGATCGAGGGCTGCGCCTGGTCCCGTGCCGGCGACCTCCTCGCCGTGGCCCGGGACGACGGCTCCGTCGACCTGCTGAGCCGCGAACTGGACCTCGTACTGACCGTCGAGGTCTCCACTTCCGCCGCCCGCGCCGTCGACTGGGCCGAGGACGACTCCGCCTTCGTCGTCGGCGCGTACGACGGCTCCCTGCACTGGTTCGACCGGTCCGGCGAGCGACTGCACACCGTCGCGGACCTCCGCGTGTGGCCGCGCTCCGTCTCCGCCGCGCAGGGCCTCGTCGCCGCCGGGTCCTTCCGCAACGCCCCGCACCTGTACGACATGGCGAGCGCCGGCGAGCTGTCCGGCCCAGACCGCGCCACCCACGGCCCCAACGCCCTGGCCGCCCGCGGCGACGAGCTGCTCATCGGCGGCGACAGCGGAACCGTCTTCGCCGTGCGCATCGAGGACGGACTCCAGTCGCGGGCCATCCCCATCGAGCTCACCGACGGCCCGATCCTGTCCCTCACCACCGACGGCGACACGATCTACGCCGGCACCTACTCCGGCCAGGTCATCCGCTACGACGGCACCCTCGCCCACAGCGAGCGCCTCGGCGCGCCGATCCCCTCCCTCACCGTCGACGGGGGCCGCCTCGTCGCCGGTACCTACAACGGCGAGTTCCTCGTCCTGGACCCGGCCACGCTCCGCCTCGAAGAGCGCATCGAGGCCCACGGCGGATCGGTGAAGTCCCTGGCCCAGCTCCCGGACGGCGGTTTCCTCTCGGCCGCCACCGACCGCACCATCGAGGCGGGATCCCTGCGGGAGCGCTCCAAGCTGTGGGAGCACGGCAACCTGGTCAACGCGGTCGCCGGCCTCCACGGCCCGCACGGCTCCGCCGTCGCCAGCGCCTCCCGCGACCACACCGTCAAGGTCGGCCTGGTCACCCGTACCGGGGACGGCGGCTGGAGCACCGGGGCGCTGCAGACGCTGCTGGGCTCCGACGAGTCCGTCAAGTGCGTTGCGCTGCTGGGCGACACCCGACGGCCGACCGTCCTCGCCGGTTCGTACGACTTCAACCTCTACTCCTGGCAGGTCGACTGGGCGGACTCGGCGGGCACCCTCGCCTCCGGCCGCGTCCTCGCCGATTTCACGCAGGGCCTGTCCTGCATGCTCCACCTCGCCGACGGCCGCGTCGCCGTCGCCGGCTGGGACGGTCGGATCGTCATCGTCGGCACGGACCCCGAAGGCGCCGCCCGCATCGAGCACTCCCTCCACATCGACGACATCGCGCTGAGCGCGGACCGGAAGCAGGTGGCCGCATGACGCCCTCGGTCGACATCACCCAAGCCGGCATCGCCCAAGTCGGCGTCCCGCAAGCCGGCATCACCCAAGTCGGCGCCCCGCAAGCCGCCGTCCCGGCATCGGTCCGGGCCCGCGTGCCCGTCACGCTCTCGCGCGTACGCGACCGCAGCGCCGACCTCATCACCTTCCACGACCTGCCCGACCCCGGCGAGCACTTCGCGATCGTCGTTCCGACCGCCTCCCAGGACACCGAGGCGCCGCTGGTGCGGCTGCACAGCGAATGCCTGACCGGCGACGTCCTCGGCTCGGCCCGCTGCGACTGCGGCCCCCAGCTCGACGAGGCCCTGCACCACATCGCCCTGCACGGCGGCGCCGTCCTGTACCTGCGCCAGGAGGGCCGCGGCATCGGCCTCTACAACAAGCTCGACACCTACGTCCTGCAGTCGCAGAACCACGACACCTTCACCGCGAACCGCATGATCGGTCGCGGCGACGACGAACGCGACTACGCGGCCGCCGCCGCGATGCTCCACGCGCTCGGCCTGACCCGGATCCGGCTGCTCACCAACAACCCCGACAAGGTCCGGGAGTTGCGGGCACACGGCATCGACATCACCGCGGTCGTCCCCACCGGTGTGTACGTCACCGCGGAGAACGCCCGCTACCTGTCCGCCAAGGCCGAACTCGGCGGGCACACTCTCGCACTGCTTCAGGAGGCCGCGGCATGACGCTGACACTCGAAGACCTGGCCGACTCCCCGCACTTCAAGGAACACGGCGACCTCGCCGACCCCGGCCGGCTCCGCCCCGCGCGGCTGCCCGGCACCGACGCCGAGCGGCTCGCCCTCGCCGTCGAGGACCCGGAACTGCCGCTGTCCGAGCGCCTCGCCGCCGGCGCCGTCCTCGGCCTCGTCGGCGACCCCCGCATCCCCTGCCCCACCTCCGGAGCGGGCCCGGCCACGTCCCACGTGCCCGGCGGCACCGTCCGTATCGGCCTGCCCGAGAACGAGGCCGGATACGTCACCGACGCCTGGGCACACGTGGGCGTGGAGGAGTCCTGGATCCTGAAGGAGTGCCCCGAGCACACCGTGGAACTGGCCGACTTCTGGATCGCCACCTACCCGGTGACCAACGCCGAGTACCGCGCGTTCCTGGCCGACACCGGCCTGGAGGAGCGCCCCACCACCTGGTACCTGGGCGCCTACCCCTGGGACCGCGCCAACCACCCCGTCGCCGGCATCCGCCCCGAGCACGCCGACGCGTACGCCGCCTGGCTCACCGAGCGCACCGGACACCCGTGGCGCCTGCCGACCGAAGCGGAGTGGGAGCACGCCGCCAAGGGCCCCGACGGCCTGCCCTACCCCTGGGCGGGCGGCTTCGACCCGGAGGCGGCCAACACCCGCGAGTCCGGCGTGCACACGACCACCCCCGTCGGCGCCTTCCCGGCCGGCCGCTCCCCGTACGGCGCCCACGACATGGGCGGCAACGTAGAGGAGTTCACCGCCGACGACTACGTCCCCTACCCGGACGGCCCCTACGTCGCCGACCACCTGGTGGAGACGATGGGCACCTACCGGATCGCCCGCGGCGGATCCTTCTCCCGCTTCGGCGACCTGACCCGCACCCGGCGCCGCCACGGCGCCTTCCCCGGGCCGCTGTACCCCGTCGGGTTCCGGCTGGCCACCGGCGAGCGCCCCGCATGACGACCGCCGTCCTCACCGGGGCGGCGCCCGCCGCCGCCCCGGGTTTCCCGGACATCAGCCGCGTCCTGGCCGCCCGGGCCCCGGCCCTGGCCGACCTCAACAGGCCCTTCGCGCCGCTGGAAGCCGCCGCACACCGGCTGCTGCCCGGACTCGCCGCGGTGCGCCACGCCATCGGGGACACCCCCCTGGTCCCGGTCCCCAGCCGGGCCGGACGGGGTCGGGTCTGGCTCAAGACGGAGGCCGCCAACACGTCCGGCTCCGTCAAGTCCCGTACCGCGTACGCCCTGTTGTGCGCGGCCGTCACCGCGGCCGGCACTCCGGACGTGCGCCTGACCGAGTACTCGGGCGGCAGCCTCGCCGTCGCCCTCGCCGAGCTGTGCGGACAACTGGGCCTGGACCTCCACCTGGTGGTCCCCCACGGTGCCTCCGAGCGACTGCGGACCTCCCTGCGCCGCCAGGGCGCCCAGGTCACCGTCAGCCGCGAGGGCGCCGGCTTCCTCGGCGCGATGGACGAAGCCGTCCGCGTCGCCGAGCGCGAGGACCGGCACCTGCTGCTCCAGCACTGCGCGGCCGAGAGCGCGGCCATGCACCGCGAACACACCGGCGCGGAGATCATCGGCCAGCTCTCCGGCTACGGCGTCGAACCGGTGGCACTGGCCGCGGGCGTCGGCACCGGCGGCAGCCTGGCCGGCACCGCGATGGCCGTGGCCGGCGCCTGGCCTCACTGCCGCACCCTCGCCGTCTTCCCCACGGAAGCCGTGTACGGCGACGAGCGCGCCCCCGACGGCGCCCCCCGGATGAACGGCACGGGCGGGCTGGGCCACGGCATCCGCCAGCCCCTGCTCGCCGCCTTCCCGGAGGGCTTCTTCAACTACACCACCGTCGCCTATCCGCAGGCCCTGCAGGCCATGCGCCACCTGCGCCGGGAGCACGGGATCTCCGTCTCCGGCAGCGGCGCGGGCGCCTGGCTCAGCGCCTCCGCGGAAGTAGACCAAGGCCCACCAGGGCGCAACGCAATCGCGGTCGTCGCAGGCCGCGGAACAATCGAGGAGTGGGAGCATGCCGCAGGACAGCAACACTGAAACGCGTGACACACCCGGGTCCGTGACCGGCCACAGCGCTGCGGACGCGGAAGCCGCGGAGCGCGAATACAGCGACTACCGCGAGATCGTCCGCGACTCCTTCAAGCAGTGGTACAAGGACAACCGCGACACCTGGTCGGGCAACATCACCAACGACCGGGTCACGCACTTCACCATCGCGGCCGCCCCCACCGACAAGCCGGAGCCGGGCGCCGGCCCGGCCCGGGTCCTGGACATCGGCTGCGGCCGCGGCCTGCAGACGGCCTCCCTCGCCGAATGGCTGGAGGCCGAGGTCACCGGCCTCGACCTGCTCGACGTATGGGACACCCCCGAGGTCAAGCACGGCTCGACCCACTTCCACCAGGGCGACTTCCTCGGCTTCCAAGCCGAGGGCCTCGACCTGCTCGTCGACAACGGCTGCCTGCACCACCAGCGCCGCGAGGACTGGGCCGCCTGGGTGGAGCACGGCCGCAAGATGCTGCGACCGGGCGGCGTGTGGGTGGTGAGCGTGTTCCTCAGCCCCGACGGGGAGATCACCCCGCACCCGCTCGCGGACGGGCGCCTGAACTGGTGGCTCACCGAGGAGCTCGTCACCGAGCTCTACGAAGCGGGCGGTTTCCGTTCCACCGGCCGCCTGGAGATCGACCGCCACTTCGTGTACGAGGGCCACCAGCTCAAGTACCTGACCCTGTCCTTCGTCGCGGTCTGAGCGGCGCAGGAGGAGAGAGGAGAGCCCGGCGATGCTCAAGGAGATCGCACTCGGCGCCGGCAGCGGCGACGAGCACGTCCGCGCCGCCCTGCGCGACGGATTCTTCCTGGTCCGCAACACGGTGCCGGAGACCCTGCTCGACGAGGCCTACGGCCGACTCGGCACGTTCTTCGAGCTGCCCGCGGAGATCAAGGCCGACTGCCGGGTGCCCGGCTCCAACGGCCAGTCCGGGTACCTCCCGCCCCTCGTCGAACAGGGTGAGAAGGGCCGCGCCCCCGACTGGAAGGAGCTGTTCCACTGGGGCGCCCGGCTTCCCGCCGCCCACCCGCTGCGCGAGCGCTACCCGGCGCGCTACCCGCAGCCCTGCTTCCCCGACCACCTGGTCCCCGGGATCGGCGCCACCCTCGGCGAGCTCCACGCCCGGATGGCCCGGTTCCAGCTCGACGTCGTCCGCCGGATCGCCGGGGCGCTCGGCGCCGCCCCCGGCTACTTCGACGAGATGCTGGAGGACGGCCCCGTCGTCAACCGGGCCACCTGGTACCCGCCCATGGAGCAGGCCCCGTCCGCCGACCACATCTGGATGGTGGAGCACCAGGACTTCGACCTGATCACCGCCCTGCCCCGGGCCACCGCCGCCGGACTCGAGGTACTCATCGACGGCGCCTGGACCCCGGTCGAGGTGCCCGAGGGCTACGCGGTGCTCAACGTCGGCATGGTCCTGGAACGGCTCACCGGCGGCCTGGCCCGGGCCGCCGTCCACCGGGTCGTGGCCGCACCAGGCCAGCACGGCGGCCGGCTGTCCATCGTGCAGTTCTGCCACCCCGCCCCGTGGACGGTCCTCTCCCCGCTCCGCGGCTGCCTCGGCGACCGCGAACCGGAGCGCTACCCGGCACTGACCGCGCAGGACCTGTTCCAGCGCACGATGTACCGGATCAACCGGCTGGACTCCCAACAGGAACCGGCGGCCCGGCCGTGAGCGGCATCCTGTCCATGAGCGGTGCCACGAACCGCGCCGAGCCCCCGCGGATCCCCCTCTTCCGGCAGATCCGCGAGGACCTGGACGCGGTCGTCGCCCGCGACCCCTCCCGCCCGCGCCGGCGCGACGCCCTGCTGCACGCGCCCTGGCACGGGCTGGCCCTCCACCGGGTGGCGCACCGCCTCCACGCACGCGGGCACCGGCTGGCAGCCGGTCTGCTCACCCTCGTCGGCCGGCTGCTCTCCGGCATGGAGATCCACCCCGGCGCGCGCATCGGTCGCCGGGCCTTCATCGACCACGGCTTCGGCGTGGTCATCGGCGAAACCGCGCGCGTCGGCGACGACGTGACGCTGTATCACGGCGTGACCCTCGGCTCGCGCGGCTGGTCCCACCCGGGCGAGCCCGGCGCGCGCCGCCACCCCGTCATCGGCGACGACGTCCTCATCGGCGTCGGCGCCTCCGTCCTCGGCCCGGTCACCATCGGCGACGGCAGCCGGATCCGCGCCCACTCCCTCGTCCTCGAAGACCTCCCGGCCCCCGCCAGGACACCCCGGATCACCCCGCTCCGGGCCCTCTCCCGGCCGGTGCGCCGCAGTTCCCACTGACCCGCCACACACGACCAGAAGGCAGGCACCGCATGACGCTCACCGCCCTCCGCCGGCACACCCTCGACCTCGCCCGGGACCTCGACAGCGGCAGCTGGGTCCCCACCGAACTGGAACGCAGCATCGCCAACCGGCTGTTGACCGCCGCCACCCCCGTCGGCGGCTTCACCGAGAACGCCGTACGGGACGCCGCGTGGGAGGGTTCCGAGCCGCTGACCCGGGTCAACGACGGCCGCCTCTCGGTCCTGCTCGCCGAGATCACGTACGGCCTGGCGGCGACGGAGCGCGACGCCGCCGGCCTGGCCTCTGCCATGTCCCTGCTCTCGGCGGTCAACCGCCGGAACTAGGGGGTCAGCGCTCGGCGCGCAGCATCCCCGCCACCTCGGTCGCCCAGTAGGTGAGGATCGTGTCCGCGCCCGCCCGCTTGATGCCCAACAGGGTCTCCATGATGGCCCGTTCCCGCTCGATCCAGCCCTTCTCCGCAGCGGCCTCGATCATCGCGAACTCGCCGCTGATCTGGTAAGCGGCCACGGGCACGTCCACCGCCTGCGCGACCCGGTACAGGACGTCGAGGTAGGGCCCGGCCGGCTTGACCATCACCATGTCGGCGCCCTCCTCCAGGTCGAGGGCCAGCTCCCGCAGGGACTCGCGGGCGTTCGCCGGGTCCTGCTGGTAGGTCTTGCGGTCGCCCTGCAGCGAGGACGCGACGGCCTCCCGGAAGGGCCCGTAGAACGCCGACGAGTACTTGGCCGTGTACGCGAGGATCGACACGTCCTCGTGCCCGGTCTCGTCGAGCGCGTCGCGGATCACGCCGACCTGGCCGTCCATCATCCCGCTGGGCCCGACCACGTGCACACCCGCGTCGGCCTGCACCTGGGCCATCTCCGCGTACCGCTCCAGCGTCGCGTCGTTGTCCACCCGACCGTGCTCGTCGAGCACCCCACAGTGCCCGTGGTCGGTGTACTCGTCGAGACACAGATCGGACATGATCACCAAGTCGTCCCCGACCTCGGCCTTCACATCACGAATGGCAACCTGCAGGACCCCGTCCGGCTCCGTACCCGCCGTGCCCAACGCGTCCTTGTTCTCATCAGCGGGAACCCCGAAGAGCATGATCCCCGCGACCCCCGCCTCGACCGCCTCCACGGCGGCCTTCCGCAGCGTGTCCCGCGTGTGCTGGACGACGCCCGGCATCGCCGAGATCGCCAGGGGCTCGCTGATGCCCTCCCGCACGAAGGCCGGGAGGATCAGGTCGGAGGGGTGCAGCCGGTACTCCGCGACCATCCGTCGCATCGCCGGGGTGGTACGCAGCCGGCGGGGCCGCGAGCCGGGGAAGGATCCGTACGCGCTCATTCGTCAGTCGCCTCTTCGAGCATCGAGAACAGTCCCAACAAGCGTAGGCCCCCACCCACCCACCCCCGAGCCCATTCCCAGCCCCGCCGCCCCCCAAGGCCATTCCCACCGACTCCGAGGCCATTTCCAGCCCCGCCGGCGTTTGAGGCGTCGGCCGCTGCCGAGGTCTCGCTGCGCCCCGGCCGCCGGGGCCCCGCCGGGTCTGCGCGCCCCGGGGGCGCGGCGGCGCGCCCGGGGTCGGCCGCCGGGGCCGCTGCCTTGCCCCACCCACCCCGCCACACCCGGCCCCACTCCGCCCGAACGGGCAAACGAACGAGGGGCTGGGCCGACGCAATGCGTCGGGCCCAGCCCCTCGTTCCCGCTCAGCCCACCGCTAGGTGGTACGCCGACGCCGAGCCCCCGGCCGCCGCTCACTCGGCCGGAACACCGCCTCGCCGGCCTCCTTGGCCGCCTCCCGCCGCGCCGCACCGTACTCGGCCAACGCCTCCGCCAGCTTCGAAACCGACGGCTCCGGCGACAGCACGTCCACCCGCAGCCCGTGCTCCTCCGCGGTCTTGGCCGTCGCCGGCCCGATACACGCGATCACGGTGACGTTGTGCGGCTTCCCGGCGATACCCACCAGGTTCCGCACAGTGGACGACGACGTGAAGAGAACGGCATCGAAGCCACCCCCCTTGATCGCCTCCCGCGTGTCCGCCGGCGGCGGCGACGCCCGCACCGTCCGGTAGGCGGTGACGTCGTCGACCTCCCACCCGAGCTCGATCAGCCCGGCGACCAGCGTCTCGGTCGCGATGTCGGCCCGCGGCAGGAACACGCGGTCGATCGGGTCGAAGACCGGGTCGTACGGCGGCCAGTCCTCCAGCAGCCCGGCCGCGGACTGCTCCCCGCTCGGCACCAGGTCCGGCTTCACGCCGAACTCCACCAACGCCGCAGCGGTCTGCTCGCCCACCGCGGCCACCTTGATGCCCGCGAAGGCACGCGCGTCGAGCCCGTACTCCTCGAACTTCTCACGGACGGCCTTCACGGCGTTCACGCTGGTGAAAGCGATCCACTCGTACCGGCCCGTCACCAGGCCCTTGACCGCCCGCTCCATCTGCTGCGGGGTGCGCGGCGGCTCCACGGCGATGGTCGGCACCTCGTGCGGCACCGCGCCGTACGAACGCAACTGGTCGGAGAGCGAAGCGGCCTGCTCCTTGGTACGCGGTACGAGGACCCGCCAGCCGAACAGCGGCTTCGACTCGAACCAGGCCAGCTCCTCGCGCCGCGCGGCGGCACCGTGCTCACCGACCACGGCTATGACCGGCCGGGCGCCCTCGGGCGAGGGGAGGATCTTGCCCTGCTTGAACACCTGGGCAATGGTCCCCAGGGTCGCGCTCCACGTCCGCTGGCGCGTCGTCGTACCGGCCACGGTCACGGTCAGCGGGGTGTCGGGCTTGCGCCCGGCGCCCACCAGCTCGGCGGCGGCGGCCGAGACCGTCTCCAGCGTCGCGGAGACCACGAGGATCCCGTCGCTCGCGCCCACCTCGCTCCAGCAGCGCGCCGAGGCGCTGCGCGCGTCCACGAACCGGACGTCCGCGCCCTGCTTGTTGCTCAGCGGCACACCCGCGTAGGCGGGCACGCCCACCGCGGTCGCGACACCCGGAACCACCTCGAAGGGGATGCCCTCGGTGGCGCAGGCGAGCATCTCCTCGGCCGCGTTCCCGTCGAGACCGGGGTCGCCGGTGACGGCACGGACGACCCGCCTGCCGGCGCGTGCGGCCTCCATGACAAGATTGGCGGCATCGCGGATCACCGGGACCCCGGCGGCCGCTGACACCTCGTCAGCGATCGTCAGCTGCGGCGTGTCGACACCCGTGCGCGCATGCGTCCGTACGACGTCGAGCACGTCTGGCTCCGCGATCAGCACGTCCGCTGCCGCGAGCGCCTCCACGGCGCGCAGCGTCAGCAGACCCGGGTCGCCCGGGCCGGCACCGAGGAAGGTGACGTGCCCGTGTGCGGCGAAGGCCGGAAAGGCGGAGGTGTTCGGACTTGTGGGGCTCACGCTCGCTCCCCCATCAGACCGGCCGCGCCCTTGGCCAGCATCTCGTCCGCGAGTTCGCGGCCGAGAGCCATGGCCTCGTCGTACGACTGGGGCACGGGACCGGTGGTGGACAGCTGCACCAGCGTCGAGCCGTCGAGGGTTCCGACGACGCCGCGCAGGCGCATTTCATTGACAGCCTGGCCGTCGGCCAAAAGGTCGGCGAACGCACCCACAGGTGCGCTGCAGCCGGCCTCCAGAGCGGCGAGCAGGGAACGCTCCGCGGTCACGGCGGCCCGGGTGTGCGGGTCGTCGAGCTCGCCGAGCGCGGCGATGAGGTCCGAATCGGACGCGAGGCACTCCACGGCGAGAGCGCCCTGGCCGGGAGCCGGCAGCACGTGGTCGACGGACAGCAGGTCGGTGGCTTCGTCACTGCGCCCGATCCGGTTCAGCCCGGCGGCGGCGAGCACGACGGCGTCGAGCTCCCCGTCCCGTACGAACCCGATGCGGGTGTCTACGTTCCCGCGGATCGGCACGGTCTCGATCCGCTTGCCGAGCGCGCGGGCGTAGTGGTTCAGCTGGGCGGTCCGACGGGGCGACCCGGTACCGATCCGGGCCCCGTCGGGCAGCTGCTCGAAGGTCAGGCCGTCACGTGCGACGAGCGCGTCCCGCGCGTCCTCGCGCAGCGGCATGGCCGCGATCACGAGGTCGTCGGGCTGGGCGGTCGGCAGGTCCTTCAGCGAGTGCACGGCGAAGTCGACCTCGCCGCGCAGCAGCGCGTCGCGCAGGGCGGTGACGAACACGCCGGTCCCGCCGATCTGGGCGAGGTGCTCGCGCGACACGTCACCGTACGTCGTGATCTCCACGAGCTCGACGGGACGGCCGGTGATCGCCCGTACCGCGTCGGCGACGTGGCCCGACTGGGACATGGCCAGCTTGCTCCGCCGCGTACCGAGCCGCAGCGGCTGGTCGGGACGTGTGTTCATGATGCCCGTCCTGGGTCGTCGTCGTTCTTCGGATCGGCCGCGTCCGCCCGGCTGACGGATGCCACCGTCTGAGGGTCGAGGTCGAAGAGTTCGCGCAGCGCCTCGGCGTACCCGGCGCCGCCGGGCTCGCTCGCGAGCTGCTTGACGCGCACGGTCGGCGCGTGGAGGAGCTTGTCGACTACGCGGCGCACGGTCTGGGTGACCTCGGCCCGCTGCCGCTCGTCGAGATCGGGCACCCGTCCGTCGAGCCGCGCCACCTCCATGGCCACGACTTCGGCCGCCATGGCGCGCAGGGCGACGACGGTGGGCGTGATGTGCGCCGCCCGCTGCGCCGCGCCGAAAGCCGCGACCTCCTCGGCGACTATCCCACGTACGGCGTCCACATCGGCAGCCATGGGCGCGTCCGCGGACGCCTCGGCCAGGCTCTCGATGTCCACCAGCCGCACACCCGGGATCCGATGCACGGCGGCATCGATGTCCCGGGGCATGGCCAGGTCCAGCAGCGCGAGCCGTACGGGCATCCCGTCGGCCTGGCTCCGAGCGCTCTTGCGCGGCTGCCGCTGCGCGGCGGCCTCACCCTGATCGGCCCAGGTCCCGTGCAACTCAAGCGAGTTGGCGTCGACCCCGGTCAACGCCGCCCGCCCGTTCACTGCCCGCGCGGAATCCGACGCGTCCAGCCCGACAGGACACCCGTCCGGCTCGGCGGCAGCCGAAATGGTCCGCGCGGCCCCGGCATCGGCCAACCGCCCACCAGCCTCGGCGGCAGCAACCAACCGTGCCACAACCTCCCGATCCAGCCCGGCAGCCAAATCCAGCCCCGCCGGCGTTTGAGGCGCGGGGTCCGGGGCGGAACCCCGTTCGGTGACCCGCACCACACCGGCGGCATCGGCCACATCCAGCCCCGCACGGGACACGGCGGCGAGCACGTCATCGGCGCTCAGCACCAGCCCAGTGGCCCCGGTGCAGGACACCACGACATCGACTCGTGTCAGCTCATCGGCGACCGCGCCCATGGGAACGGCACGCGCAGCAACCCCGGTGCCCGAGGCAACCAGAATCTCCGCCAACCGCTCCGCCCGCTCGGCGGTCCGGTTCGCCACCACGACCTCGGCCACGCCAACCCGCGCCAGCGTCGCCGCGGCCAGCGAGGACATCGACCCGGCCCCGATCACCAGCGCGCGCTTGCCCGCGGCCCACTCCCCGACGGGAACCCGCACCGCGAGCTGCTCCAGCCCGAAGGTGACCAGCGACTGCCCGGCCCGGTCGATCCCGGTCTCCGAGTGCGCCCGCTTGCCGACCCGCAGCGCCTGCTGGAACAGGTCGTTGATCAGCCGCCCGGCGGTGTGCAGCTCCTGCCCCAGCGCCAGCGCGTCCTTGATCTGGCCGAGGATCTGCCCCTCGCCGACCACCATCGAGTCCAGCCCGCACGCCACCGAGAAAAGGTGGTGAACGGCCCGGTCCTCGTAGTGCACGTAGAGGTACGGGGTGAGCTCCTCCAGCGCGACACCACTGTGCTGCGCCAGCAACGTGGACAGCTCGGCGACACCGGCGTGGAACTTGTCCACGTCCGCGTACAGCTCGATCCGGTTGCAGGTGGCGAGCACCGCCGCCTCCGCCGCCGGCTCCGCGGCCAGCGTGTCGTGCAGCAGCTTCACCTTGGCGTCGGCAGACAGCGAGGCGCGCTCCAGCACGCTCACGGGCGCGCTGCGGTGGCTCAGCCCTACGACGAGCAGACTCATGCCGGCATCACCGCCGGCACGTCGCCCTCGGGGTTGCCCTTGCGCGCCTCGCGCGCCTCGGCGGCCGCCCGCCCGGCCGGCGGCACCACGGCCGCGGCGGGTGCGGCGCCGCCCACGGAGGAACCGCCGCTGGCAGCGGCGGCCGCCGCTTCCTCGCCGGCCTTGCGCTGCTCGTGGAACGCCAGGATCTGCAGCTCGATCGACAGATCGACCTTGCGCACGTCGACGCCATCCGGCACGGACAGCACCGTCGGCGCGAAGTTCAGGATGGAGGTGACCCCGGCCGCGATCAGCCGCTCGCTGACCTGCTGGGCCGCACCGGCCGGCGTCGCGATGACACCGATCGAGACGCCGTTCTCCTCGATGATCTTCTCGAGGTCGTCGGTGTGCTGCACGGGCATCCCGGCGACGGGCTTTCCGGCCATCGCGGGGTCGGCGTCGATCAGCGCGGCCACGCGGAACCCGCGTGACGCGAAACCGCCGTAGTTGGCGAGCGCGGCGCCGAGGTTGCCGATGCCGACGATGACGACCGGCCAGTCCTGGGTCAGGCCCAGTTCACGGGAGATCTGGTAGACGAGGTACTCGACGTCGTAGCCGACGCCGCGGGTGCCGTAGGAACCCAGGTACGAGAAGTCCTTGCGCAGCTTGGCGGAGTTGACTCCGGCGGCCGCCGCGAGCTCTTCCGAGGACACCGTGGGCACCGATCGCTCGGAGAGCGCGGTGAGGGCACGCAAGTACAGCGGAAGCCGGGCGACAGTGGCCTCGGGAATACCTCGGCTGCGGGTCGCCGGTCGGTGAGTTCGGCCAGTTGCCACGATGCTCCTGCGGGATGAGCGGGGCTGCAGGCGGTCACTTGTCCCAGGACCGCCCCGTCGACAGCAGGCTATGCCTTTGTGAACGCGTGCACAAAGATTGTGTCCAATTTGTCCGACCAAAGTGACCGGGGTCACGCAACCGCGACACATAAGGGCGGAGTCAACGGCACGCCGAACCCGTTCAAATCCCAAAGGGGGCAAAACGGTACACACTCCTCACATATACGCCCCCAGACCCCACAAAACGCCCATGATGGTAACCGGGAAGAGGGTCAGCCCTCCAACGCCCGCCGCAGCCGGTCCGGGTTCACCCGCCAGAAGGTGTGCTGCTCGCCGTCCACCAACACCACCGGGATCTGCTCCCAATGCAGCCGGTAGAGCTCCTCGTCCTGCGAGATGTCCTTCTTCTCCCACTGCGCACCGGTCTCGGCGCACACCTTCGCGACGACCTCCTCGGCGTCGTCGCACAGGTGACATCCCGGCTTCCCGATGAGCGTCACCATCCGCTCGCCGGGACGCTTCTTCTCTTTACGTCGCAACAAAGGGCTCATGCCTCCATTCTCCGGGGCGGCGTACCGAAGTGTTAACGCCTCCGTTTCCCATCGGTTCGGGAACTCCCGAACACAGTGGCTATGCTCGCCACATGGCCGCTCTCGGATGGCTCACACCCCGTAGACGCTCCGCGACCGCGCGGAGCGTACTGGCAGGCGAGGCCTCGGCCGAGGCCGCCCGCAAGACCGCCCTGGCCGAATCCCCGCACCTCACCGACACGGATCTCGACCTCGACACCGATCTCGAAGTGCTCGAGGCAGAAGAGGAAGAGGCGGCGTTCCCCGTCGCCGGCGACGACCTCGCCGCCGCCTTCTTCGACCTCGACAACACCGTCATGCAGGGCGCCGCGATCTTCCACTTCGGCCGCGGCCTCTACAAGCGCGAGTTCTTCCGTCGTCGCGAACTCGCCCGCTTCGCCTGGCAGCAGGCCTGGTTCCGGCTCGCCGGGGTCGAGGACCCCGAGCACATGCAGGACGCCCGCGACAGCGCCCTGTCCATCGTCAAGGGCCACAAGGTCTCCGAGCTGATGTCCATCGGCGAGGAGATCTACGACGAGTACATGGCGACACGGATCTGGCCGGGCACCCGCGCCCTCGCCCAGGCCCACCTCGACGCCGGCCAGAAGGTGTGGCTGGTCACCGCCGCCCCCGTGGAGACGGCCACGATCATCGCCCGCCGCCTCGGCCTGACCGGCGCCCTGGGCACCGTCGCCGAGTCCGTCGACGGCATCTACACCGGCCGCCTGGTCGGGGAGCCGCTGCACGGCCCCGCCAAGGCGGAGGCGGTCCGCGCGCTGGCCGCCGCCGAGGGCCTGGACCTCGACCGCTGCGCCGCGTACAGCGATTCGCACAACGACATCCCGATGCTGTCGCTGGTCGGACATCCGTACGCGATCAATCCCGACACAAAACTGCGCAAGCATGCCCGGACCAACGACTGGCGGCTGCGCGACTATCGGACCGGCCGCAAGGCCGTGAAGGTCGGCGTCCCGGCAGCCGCCGGAGTCGGCGCGATCGCGGGCGGCGCGGCCGCCGCGATCGCCCTGCACCGCCGCCGCAAGTAGCCCCGGCGCCCTTCCTCTTACCGTTTCGCAGGCGCCGACCGGCCACCACCAGCACCGGAGTCGCCCCGCACCCCGCGGGGCGGCTCCCCGTGCGTTCCGGGCCCGTTGACCCGGGGCATTCCTCCAGCCCTACCCCCGCGTCCGGCGGGCCACTCCGACCTGCCCGACTCGGTCGCGGGCCCCCTCGGAACCGTCCATTCCGCGTATCCAAGCGATCAAGAATCGATCACCAACTGCGCCTGAATATGCCCTCGACACGCAACAGAAGTGTCGGAAGCGGTGATTTGAGCAACTGGGTGTAGCGCTGCCTGTACGAAGCGTTATTCTCCTCAAACGCATGCCACCGGCCATCTGTCGCCACGACGGGTGAACGGTCCCGCACTGCACGTGATGGAAGCTCTGCCTCTGGGAGTCCCGTGTACCCACCTGTCGGGGTTGACGCCTCGGGCCTGGCTACGCTGCGCGCAACGGTCCTCGACCACCTGCGTGGCTTCGTCCCCACCGCGTACGCCGTCCCCGCCTTCGCCGCAGTCCCTGCCGGCTTCGGCCCGGCCGGCCCTTGCTACGCCCTGACCGACGGCGGGGCGACGGTGGGCAGACGCGGCCGCGCGGCCGGAGGGTCGAACGGCACCGCCGGCACGAGCACCCAGGCCGCACCCACCCCCCGCCGCCCCACGGCGGACAGCGACCAGGCCCGCATGATGGACCTGGTCGAGCGCGCCCAGGCGGGCGAGGCCGAGGCCTTCGGCCGCCTGTACGACCAGTACAGCGACACGGTGTACCGCTACATCTACTACCGCGTCGGCGGCAAGGCGACCGCGGAGGATCTCACCAGCGAGACCTTCCTGCGGGCACTGCGCCGCATCTCCACCTTCACCTGGCAGGGCCGCGACTTCGGTGCGTGGCTCGTGACGATCGCGCGCAACCTGGTGGCCGACCACTTCAAGTCCAGCCGCTTCCGGCTGGAGGTCACCACCGGCGAGATGCTCGACGCCAACGAGGTCGAGCGCAGTCCCGAGGACTCCGTCCTGGAGTCCCTCTCCAACGCGGCCCTGCTGGAGGCCGTACGGAAACTCAATCCGCAGCAGCAGGAGTGCGTGACCCTGCGCTTCCTGCAGGGCCTCTCGGTCGCCGAGACGGCCCGGGTGATGGGGAAGAACGAGGGCGCCATCAAGACGCTCCAGTACCGGGCGGTCCGCACCCTGGCCCGCCTCCTTCCGGACGACGCCCGCTGACTCTTACTGACAACACATTCGGTGACCCCTCGATGACGCTGTGGTCCGATCATCCTTCGTCCGTAACCCAAGTGCCGCGACGCTCGTTGTGCGGAATGCAGGCTCCCTGTGGACACGCCCTGCCCGAAGCCGCTCACTCGAAAGGGTGGATGTGCTCAAGGAAGGCAACCTTCCGGACACCTTGGGGAGTCGATCGTCATGACGAGAGGAGGTGCCGCCAGTGATCGCGAACGTTACTCCGCACCGGCGGGCGAACGCCTTCGCCCAGGCCCTGGAGGAGCGGACCCCGTCCGACCTTTCGGAACCGGACCCGGCGGCCGAGCAGTCCGAGGCACCTGCCGAACCTGCCGACCACGACCGGTTGTTGGCCCTGGCGAGCGTGCTCGGCGAACGAATGCCGCGCCCGGTGCTGGACCCCGAGGTCAAAGTGGTGCAACGAGCCCAGCTCGTTGCCGCCATGGAGGCCATGGTGCTGGAGGAGAGGGCCGGAGGCGGTGCCGCCGACCCTCAGGTGCCCGAACAGCGGACCGGCCGCGGCGCCCACCGGGCGACCCCGCTCCGGAAATTGCGGCCCCGCTCCCGCTGGTCCAAGGGCATCGCAGCGGGGGGCCTCACCGTGGGTGTGGCCGCGGGGGCCTTCAGCGGCGTGGCCGCTGCCAGTTCCGACGCCCTGCCCGGTGACCACCTCTACCCCGTGAAACGGGGCATGGAGGACCTGAAGCTGGGGATGGCCGAAGACGACGCGGACCGGGGCGAGCTCTATCTCGACCAGGCCTCGAACCGTCTGTCGGAAGCCCGCAGGCTGATGGAACGCGGCCGGACGGGCGTACTGGACCACGAGTCCCTGGGCGAGATCCGCCGAGCCCTCGCGGGCATGAAGCACGACGCCGAGGCGGGCCACCGGCTCCTCCAGGCCGCCCACGATCGGGACGGTTCACTCGCCCCGATCCAGGCGCTGTCGTCTTTCTCCCGCGCCCACCGCGACGCGTGGGGCAAGCTCCGGGAGAAGCTCCCGGCGCAGCTGGGCGACGTGGGCGGAGAGGTGGAGTCCGTCTTCCAGGCCATAGACGAAGACGTGGCGCCGTTCCAGGGTCTGCTCCCCAAGCCCCCGGAGCAGACCCGCGGGACCGGCCCGTCCGGCTCCTCCGCCAAGCCGGGCACGCCCGGCGGTGCGCAGCAGTCCGCCCCCGCGCCGGGCAGGCCGTCGGGCAGCCCCGCGCCGTCCCCGTCGGGCAGCACCACGCCCCCGGCCGGCGGCCTCCTGGGCGGTACGGGCGACCTGCTCAACCCGCCCGCGGGCCAGTCCGCCCCACCCGCCTCGGGCACCCCGTCGGGGGCGAAGCCGGACATCACCCTCCCACCCCTCCTCCCGGGCCTCCTCCCGGGCCTGGGGATCAGCGGGGAGGACGCGGGGTAACGGAGCGGTAGGAGCAGGGCGGTGGGGCTGCGCGGTGCGCAGCCCCACCGCCCCATGTCCGGCCTCGGCGAGGCAAATCCAGCCCCGCCGGCGTTTGAGGCGCGGGGGTCCGGGGGCAGAGCCCCCGGCACTCGACGGTCAGAAGAACACGGACCGCCGCTGCACCAGCAGCTTGTACAACGTGTGCTGAATCTGCTCCCGCACCTGATCCGTCAGGTTGAACATCAGCATCGGATCCTCCGCCGCCTCCGCCGCATACCCGTCCGTCGGGATCGGTTCGCCGAACTGGATCGTCCACTTCGTCGGCAACGGCACCGCCCCGAGCGGCCCCAGCCACGGAAACGTCGGCGTGATCGGGAAGTACGGGATCCCCAGCAGCCGCGCCAGCGTCTTCGCGTTGCCGATCATCGGGTAGATCTCCTCCGCCCCCACGATCGAGCACGGCACGATCGGCGTCCCCGCCCGCAGCGCCGTCGAGACGAACCCGCCGCGCCCGAAGCGCTGGAGCTTGTATCGGTCTCCGAACGGCTTCCCTATCCCCTTGAAGCCCTCCGGCATGACCCCGACCAGTTCCCCGGCCTCCAGCAGCCGCTGCGCGTCCTCCGCGCACGCCAGGGTGTGGCCGGCCTTCCGCGCCAGCTCGTTCACCACCGGCAGCATGAACACCAGGTCCGCCGCCAGCAGCCGCAGGTGCCGCTGCGCCGGGTGGTGGTCGTGGACGGCGACCTGCATCATCAGCCCGTCCAGCGGCAGCGTCCCCGAGTGGTTCGCCACGATCAGCGCACCACCCTCCTTCGGGATGTTCTCGATGCCCTTGACCTCGACCCGGAAGTACTTGTCGTACAGCGGCCGGATCAGGGACATCAGGACCTGATCCGTCAGCTCCTTGTCGTAGCCGAACTCGTCGACCTCGTAGTCCCCGGTGATCCGGCGCCGCAGGAACGCCAGCCCGCCGGCGATCCGCTTGTCCCAGCCGTCGCCCGCCGGGGACGGCGCGGGACCTGCCGGCTCCACCACCTCAGGACGACGCTCGGGCTCGGGCACCGCCCGCACCCGGCGTCCCGGCGCCCGCCGGCGCGGCCGGTCCTCGTCGAACGGAATGACCTTGGCGTCCGCCACTATCGCTTCGCTCCTTCAACCGCTTCCGCTTCGACGTCTGCATCCAGCATGGCCGCGACCCGGTCCACGACCCGCCCCACCCGCTCCGGCGGCAGCAGCCCGTTGCCCCGGCTGCGCGCGAAGTCCGCGAAGGTCTCGGCCGTCGTGTACATCGGGTCGAAGCCGAGCACCTCCCGCATCTGCGAGGTCTCCACGACCCGGCCGTGCGTGAGGAGCCTGATCTGCTCCGGCGAGAAGTCGGTGACCCCGACCGCTCGCAGCGCCTGCCCGACCCACGTCACCGCGGGCAGCAGCAGCGGCAGCGTCGGCCGCCCCAGCCGACGCGAGCACTGGGACAGCAGCAGGACGCCATCACCCGCGATGTTGAAGGTCCCGCTGTTCAGCGTCCCGCGCCGCGGCTCCTGCGCGGCCAGCCGCAACACGTCGAGCACGTCGTCCTCGTGGACGAACTGCAGCCGCGGGTCGTAGCCCAGCACGGTCGGCATCACCGGCATCGAGAAGTACTCGGCGAGCGCCGAGTCCGCGAAGGGCCCCAGGATGTTCGCGAACCGCAGGACGCACACCGCGACGTCCGGCCGCCTGCGCGCGAAGCCCCGTACGTACCCCTCGACCTCGGACGCGTCCTTGGCGAACCCGCCCGGCGGCAGCGACTTCGGCTGCGTGGTCTCGGTGAAGACGGCCGGATCCCGGGAGGTGCCCCCGTAGACGCTCGTACTGGACTTCACGACGAGCCGCCGCACCGTCGGGGACTTCTGGCAGGCCCCCAGGAGCTGCATCGTCCCGATGACGTTCGTTTCCTTGACGGCGCTGTGCCCACCGCCGCTCCCCCCGCCGCCCCCGGTGACCGCCAGGTGCACCACCGTGTCCACGGCGTGTTCGGCCAGCACGCGGGCAATGGCCGACTGCCTGATGTCCGTACGGACGAACTCGGCCGATCCCAGCCGGTGCGGCGGCACCACCGCGTCCACGGCGATCACCCGCTCGACGTCCGGGTCACGCTGGATGCGGCGCACGAAGCGGCCCCCCAGCTGCCGGGCAGCCCCGGTGACGAGCACGACCTTCCCCACGAGCTCAGCGCCTCCCTAGATCGGAACAACCGTCCCCGGCTGCACCGCAGCCCCCCCACCAGGATGGTGGAGGGGCTGCGGAGAACACGTACAGCTGCCGTTTACTTCTTGTTACGACGCTGGACGCGGGTGCGCTTGAGCAGCTTGCGGTGCTTCTTCTTAGCCATCCGCTTGCGCCGCTTCTTGATAACAGAGCCCACGACTACCCTCGCTCACTTCTCTTCATTCGGTGCGGGGCGTCGGGGCCCACACGACCTACGTCGGCCTAGCCTACCGTCCCGAGCTCTGAGCTTGTAATCCGAGGGCGCGCCGGGGTCAGTCTCAGGCCGACTCCACCCCCACATAGGACTCTCGGAGGTACTCGTGGACCGCGTTTTCGGGGACCCGGAAGGACCGGCCCACCCGGATTGCGGGCAGATGACCGTTGTGCACCAGGCGGTACACGGTCATCTTCGACACTCGCATCACCGAGGCAACCTCCGCCACGGTCAGGAACTGAACCTCACTGAGAGGCCTCTCGCCAGCAGCCATGACACACCTTGACCTTCCGCGCATGACGGGCACCGGCTTCCCCTCCGGTTACTCCTCGTCGTCGCACGCTCACTCACCAGAGTAGGGGCGTGTGATACGAGTGGGGAAGAGGAGCTACGTCCACTCCTGTCGACCCGACAGACTCGCCCGATTGAGCACATAGCGAGTAAGCGGTCGGTAGTAGTCCGCACGCACCGCGTCATCAAGCGGAACGGCCACCGAGACCCGCCCCTCGGCCTCCCCCACGAACAGCGCGGGATCATCCGTATCGGCCAACCCGATCGCTTCCACACCGAGCTGACCTGCGCCGCAAACCCACCCGTGATCGCCGACCACCAGCTCGGGCAGCGGCCCGCCGGCCTCCGCCAGGGCCCCCAGCGCGATCCGAACCGGCAGCGGCGAATGGGTGTGCGCGCCGGTCGCACTCCCCGACGACCGCACGCCGGGTTCCCGCACCAGCGCGACCCCCCGTACGTAATCGAGGCTGTACGGGCGTACGCCGAACCGGGTCGAGATGTCGACACCCACCCCCTGCGCGGGGGTGAGGACAACACATCCCGCCGCCGACATCGCCTCGGCCAAGGCGGCGTAGAAGCCCAGGAGCCGATGCGGGTGACCCGTCCCGAACAACACGGGCGCACCGGCCCCGGCAGCCGCCCGCAGCCGCCCCGCGAAGGCGTCGAGCGCGGCCACCGTCCGCTCCGGGTCGATCACATCCGGCCCGCTGACGTGCGCCGGGTCGGAGGAGACCCCGCACTTGTCCGCCATCAGCCTCAGCAGATCACCCTCGCCCCAGCCCCACTCCGGATCCAGCCCCAGCAGCACCCGCGGATCACGCGCCGCGAACAGCCGGTAGCTGCGCAGGCTCTCCTCCCGGGAGGTGGCGACGGGCCCGGCCAACCGGGCGGCCAGCAGATGCGCACGCAACGCGCCGGTGCTCAACACCCTCCGATGCTCCCTCAACCCACCTGGCGGAGCATCAATTCCAAGAAACAGCCCCACACTTGGCGTAAGCCTGCCACCGGGCACGATCCAGCCTCGCCGAGCATCATCCAGCCTCGCCGGCGTTTGAGGCGCGGGGTCTGGGGCGGAGCCCCAGGGGCCTCTCAGCCCGTCCGGCGTTTGAGGACCGGGTCCGGGCAGAGCCCGGGGAACGGAGGAAGGGCGGGTAGGGGACAAGCCCCGCAGGGCTCAGGTCAGCATCCCGCGCAACGGGAACACCGCCCGCCGCGTGGCCAGAACGGCCTGATCCGTCCGGTCCGCGGGGTCGTAACCGGCCTCCCAGTCCGGCCAGGACACCGGGCTACGCCCGTCCGTCATCCGCGCCGGCGCCAACTGCCGCGTCCGCGCATACACGAGCTCCCGCCAAGACGCCGGCACGGCCGTCTCCGGATCCACCGGCCGATGCGCGGCGATCGCCACCAGATGCGTCCACGACCGCGGTACGACGTCCACCACCGCGTACCCACCACCGCCCAGCGCGAGCCACCGCCCGTCCGCGTACTCGTGCGCCAGGTCGTGACACGCCTCCTGCACGGCCCGCTGGGCGTCCAGCGAGACGGCCAGATGGGCGAGGGGGTCCTCGAAGTGAGTGTCGGCCCCGTGCTGGGTCACCAGCACCTGCGGCCGGAAGTCCGCCAGCACCTCCGGCACGACCCCGTGGAAGGCCCGCAGCC
Organism: Streptomyces sp. NPDC059874; assembly: GCF_042731135.1. Lineage (NCBI taxonomy): Bacteria > Bacillati > Actinomycetota > Actinomycetes > Kitasatosporales > Streptomycetaceae > Streptomyces > Streptomyces sp. NPDC059874. The sequence goes on along the minus strand of NZ_JBHWJY010000013.1, from coordinate 2,839 downwards.
ACCCCTCGTCCCCGGTCCCCGCCGGCAGCGCGATGTTCACCGCCGAGCCCTCCGCGGCCGGCCCGCCCGTCTCCTCCGGCCACCCGGTCTGCGGGAACAGCGTCCGCGGATGCTCGTGCATCGACACGGTCAGCACGCGCGGATCGTCCCAGAAGGCCGCCTGCACACCGTCCCCGTGATGGACGTCGACGTCCACGTACGCGACCCGCTCGGCCCCCAGCTCCAGCAGCCGCGCGATGGCCAGCGCCGCGTCGTTGTAGACGCAGAAGCCCGCCGCCCCGCCCGGCATGGCGTGGTGCAGCCCGCCTGCGAAGTTCACGGCGTGCTCCGCCTCCCCGCGCCAGATCGCCTCCGCGCCCGCCACGGACTGCCCGGCGATCAGCGCGGACGCCTCGTGCATGCCGTGGAAGGCCGGATCGTCCATCGTCCCCAGCCCGTACGACCCGTCCGCGACCCCCGGGTCGGCGGACACCTCGCGCACCGCGGCGACGTAGTCCTCCCGGTGGACGAGCCGAAGCGTCGAGTCCCCGGCCGCGCGGGCCGCCCGTACCTCCATGACCCGGTCCAGCCCGAAGGCGCGCACCAGGCCCATGGTCAGCGCCAGGCGCACCGGATCCATCGGATGGCTGGGCCCGAAGTCATACTTCGTTACCGCCTCGTCCCACATCAACACCCCGCGGCCGCTCATGCCCGACACCGTATCGGGCCTCCACCGGTCCGAACGAGCGGGCGTAGAACAGCGTGATCAGGACCAGGACCATCGGCACGAGCATCGCGCCCCGGTAGCTCCAGGCGTCCCCGATCCCGCCGACGAGCGGCGACCCGATCAGGAAGCCCACGTAGTTGAAGATGTTCAGCCGGGCCACCGCCGTATCGGACGCCGCCCCGGGGAACAGCCTCCCCGCCGCGGCGAAGGTCTGCGGCACGATCACGCACAGCCCGATCCCCAGCAGCGTGAAGCCGAGCATCCCCACCCACGCTCCCGGCGCGGCCGCGACGACGGCGAACCCACCGGCGGCCACCACCGTCCCGCACCGCACGACGGCGACGGCCCCGAACCTGCGAACCCCGAGGTCCCCCACGGCGCGCCCGATGAGCGTGGTCACCATGTAGACGTTGTAGGGCACGGTGGCCAGCTGCTCCGAACTCCCCAGCACGTCCTGCAGGTACTTGGCACTCCAGTTCGCGACCGTCGAGTCCCCGATGTACGCGCACGCCATCACCAGACACAGCGGCAGCAGCAGCTTGAACCCCCCGGCCCCCAGCCCCTTTTCGGCCACGGCCTTCTCGCTCTGGTCGACGTAGAACCGGCTCCCCACCAGCACCAGGGGGAGCAGCACGACCACGGCCGGCAGATAGCTCTCGAACAACCCCAGGTGCCAGTGCGCCCCGGCCCAGGCCGCCGACGCCCCGAGGATCCCGCCCAGGCTGTACGCGGCATGGAAGCCGAGCATGATGCTGCGCCCGTACGCCCGCTGGAGGCTCACCCCGAGCATGTTCATGGAGGCGTCCAACGCACCCACCGACAGCCCGAACGCCCCCAGCGCCACGGCCACGTGCCACATGCTGCTGCCGGCCCCGACCCCCAGCAGCGACAGCAGCACCAGCGGCTGCGCCCACCGCAGCACCACACTGGGCGCGACCCGCTTCACGAGGTGCTCGGTGCCGACGCTCGCCGCGCCCGCCAGAATCGGCACCGCGGCCAGGAAGGCGGGCAGCAGCCCGTCGGATATCCCGTAGCGGTCCTGGATGGCCGGGATCCGCGTCACGAGCAGCGCGAAGGCGACACCCTGCACGAAGAAGCTGAACCCCAACGCACCGCGCCCACGCCGCAGCCGCACATCTGCCATTGCCGTCATGGCGGCACAGCGTAGGCCCCATGGCTACCCGTGGGTAGAGAGATCACATACCGAGTCCGGCTTCCAGCCCCAACAGCCCGGTGAGCTGCTTCATGTCCCCGAAGTGCCCGGTGGCCCCGGGCAGCCGATCGGCCGGCAGCATCGCGGTGAAGGCGAACACGTCCATCCCCGCGGCCACGGCGGCCTCGATGCCGAGCGGGCTGTCCTCGACGACCACGCACCGCCCCGGCTCCACACCCATCGACCGTGCCGCGTGCAGGAAGAGGTCGGGGGCGGGCTTCCCCCTCCCCACGTCCTCCGAACTGAAGATCCACTCTTCCTCGAACCACCCGTCGAGACCGGCCGCCCGATGCCCGACCCGGATCTTCTCGTGACTCCCGGAGGAGGCCAGGCAGTATCCGACCCCACTGGCGGTCAGCGCCCCGAGCACCTCCTCGACCCCGGGCACCGCCCTCGCCTCGCGCTCCAACGCGGCGAAGGTCCGAGCGTTCAGCTGCTCCTCGAAGTCGTCCGGCAGCCGGCCCCCGGTCCGCTCCATGACGAGATCGTGCACGCGGTGCACGGCTGCCCCCATGTAGTCGCGGAGCGACTCCTCGTACGAGGTCGGATGCCCGAGCTCGGTGAGGTACTCGGCGAGGATGCCGTTGGCGAGCGGCTCACTGTCCACCAGCACGCCGTCGTTGTCGAAGATGACGAGGTCGTAGCCCATACCCCAACCCTACGAGCCGTCAGCACAGGTCCACGGAAGCCGCGTGCAGGTGATCGGCTGAACATCGGAAGATCCTCAGCTTGCCCGCCCGCCCTCCCGACATCGACCTCCGACACATGACCTGCCCCTGAACGCAGAAAAGCCCCGCACCATAAGGTGCGGGGCTTTCCCACAATGATTGTTCGGCGGCGTCCTACTCTCCCACAGGGTCCCCCCTGCAGTACCATCGGCGCTGAAAGGCTTAGCTTCCGGGTTCGGAATGTAACCGGGC